>NZ_UPHQ01000213.1 GCF_900566055.1 Mycobacterium innocens | reverse complement strand
ACCCAACCCCCACCTGCGGTACCGCCGTACCCCGGGCCCACCGGCGAACGCGCCCACTGGTGGTGGTATGACCCCTTCCAACCCCAACCACCACCATCAAACAACTGAGTTGGCGGCCGGCCCGCTCACCCAAACACCTTGGCGCATCAAGAAACTCGCTCACCCGAGCCCGCCAACAACACCCATGGTCACAGCCCGCACCACCGCCGACCCGACACCCGAGGCCCTCATCAAGATCCCCGCCGACGCGCGCACTGACTTGAGTTCGAGCCAAGTCGGGTGGCGCTGGTCGGCTCACGCCAACCAGCAGATAGCGATACATCGAATCATGCGGAATGGCAACGACGTTGCCCCATCGAGATGGTGTGAGGCATCGAAACCCATCGAGCTGGCCAGCCCATGTCTTGGTTGCAGTCCGGCGATGTGCCGGACCGCCATCAGCTAGGCAGCCCGTCCCTTTCGGCATCCGCTCGATAGCGGTCCACCCACTCGTCGGAACGCTGATCGGCCTGCCGCTCCAGCACCGGCGCGGGCGCCAGCCGCGGGTCGAGCCCCAACGCCTCGAGGACGGTGCCGACCAGTTCGGTCAGATTGCGCCACAACACCGGATAGGCGATCTCCAACGGTGTGATGTTCTCCTCGACGAACCAGTTGCGCCAGCCCGCTTCCTGGGCGCGCAGCATGGTGACGACGTGAGCGATCGCCCCGGCGTGATAGACGGCACGAGCGTCGCGGACCGGATCGGGGCGCCCCCGCCAGACCCGCGTCTGCACCGCACGCCAAAACGACACCGCCTGCGACACGACGTCGGGACGGTAGACATAGACAAGGAACGGGTTCTCACCGACGACGTCGCGGATGGCCGCCTTGAGGCCCTCGCCCGAGCGTTCGGGAAGCTCGCTCGCGCGATTCACCAGCAGCGGGGTCTGATTCCACATCAGCTTGCCGCCCCAGACACCGTTGGGCGTTCTGCCGACCGTGCGGATGTAGTCGCGCCAGATCTCGGCCGGCGCGAGGTCCGGCCTACCGTCGTCCAGCGGATCGAGCAGGCGCAGGATCGACTCGTCGTCAACTGCGGCAAACCACTCCCGCGGTTGCGGCGGCTGGCTCGTCGTCGGCAGATATTGGAAGAACTCCTGGGGTTCGCCGGCTACGCCGGTGGCGCGCAACGATTCGACCAGCAGCGTGCTGCCGCTACGCTGCGATGCCAACACCAGGTATGACGACGGGCGGTCTGCCACGAAAAAAGAGTATCCGGAAGAAAACTGACTCCGCGCGTGATTCGGCTTCTGTCAACCAGACCGTTCGGTCACCCGCAACCCCAGCGAAAAGAGCAGCCGCACATCGGGATCAGCCAACGACGTCGACAGCAGCTTCTCGATCCGCCGCACTCGATAGCGAACCGTGTTGGGATGCACCTGCAGTGACTGCGCGGCGGCGCCGATATCGCCGAAGCTGTCCAAGTAGACCCGTAACGTTTCGGCCAGCGCCGGATCGCGGGTGCGCAGGTCCGATATCCGCGGGTCGACCAGCCGCGCGTGGGTGCCGACCAGCGTGACGATTTCGTCGAGCAGGACTGCGGTGCGTGCTTCGGCCACCGAGGTCACCTGCCCTATCGAGATGGGGTGGCGCACAGCACTGTCGAGCACGCCGTCCACCTCGGTGCGTGCCGCGGCGATCCCCCGCAGACCCGCGACCGGCGCGGCGATCGCGGCCCGCAGGTGTACGCCCAGCTCGGTGCGCAGCGAGCTGACCGTGCCATGCACCCATGAGGTGACCGCGCGGGCCGTCGCGGTGTGCGGCAGCACCACATAGATCCGCGATCCGTTGCTCCCCACCTGGGCGTCACGACGAAAAGCGCTGGCGCTCAACGCCAAGACGTCGGTGAGCCGGGCTGGTTGGTTTTCGGCGGCAATGGTGTCGAAGCCGATCAGCGCGGCGTTCCCGTCGCCGGGCAGCCCGAGTTCGCGCGCGATGGCGGCCACCTCGAGCGGTTCACCATCGGCCAGCCCGAGCAGTTGCTGTACCCGCCGTGCGTGCGTGGAGGGCCGGGCCGCCAGCCGCGACATGATCCGAGCGGCCAGCACCGCCGCGCCCTGCAAAATCTCTTCGGCATCGTCGGCCAGCGGCTGCGAGCCCTGCTGAACCCAGAGCGCGCCGGCGAACACCGGGGGCCGCCGCGGGGTGATTGCTGGTTGGTGAATCCCGATCGCCAGCCGCGGACGCAGGGCCAGTTCCGGGCGCTCGGCCACCCGGACCACCTCGCTGCTGGCGCGAAGGGCATCGAAAATGCCCCATTGAGCCAGCCATTCCAGATGCTCGGGGGGGCCGGCGCGGCCCAGGATGGACAGCCGACGCAGCTCGTCGGCGTCTTCGTTGGACGCCGAGTAGGCCAGCACATGAGACTGCGCGTCTTCGATGCTGACCATGCCGTGGATTCGGTCGGCCAGGGACTGAGCCAGGCCGAACAGATCGGTGCCCGAGTCGTCCATGGGATCGCCGCGGTCCCCGTGATGCTCCAAGACGTGATTGACCAGCTGGTAGAGGCGTTCCCAGCGAGCACGCGGCTCCACGGCAACCACCGCCGACCCTGCTCGCACCGCTTTGGCCACCACCGCGTCGGACGGGTCCTTGACGAAGATCGCCACCGGCGCGCGAGCTTGGCCGTCGATCCAGCGCAGCGCCTCGTCGTCGGTGACGCCGAGCAGAAAGAAGGCGTCGGCCGAGCCCGCCGCTTCGGCCAGGCCCAGCCGTACATCGTCGGAATCGACCAGCGCCGCCGAGGCCACCGTGAGATCCAGCCCCCGCGGGGCTTCGACCAGGCCGACCAGGGTCGCATCCAGGGCAAGGAGTAATTGGCCCAATCCGACACCGGCCGCCCGCATATTGTCAGATCCTACTAGTAGTGATGGCAATTCCTGTCGTATCGGCCAATCGATTCCGGTCTCCGGACGGGGAACCTGGCAGGCATGGACGCTATTACCCAAGTGCCGGTCCCGGTCAACGAGCCGGTCCATGACTATGCGCCGAAATCGCCGGAACGCGCCCGGCTGCGCGCCGAGCTGGCCTTGCTGTCCGATCATCCGATGGACCTGCCGCACGTCATCGGCGGCCGGCACCGGATGGGCGACGGCGAGCCGATCGACGTCGTCGCGCCGCACCGGCATGCCGCGCGGCTGGGCACCCTGACCAACGCCGACCATGCCGATGCGGCGGCGGCGATCGCGGCCGCCATGGCCGCCAAAACCGCTTGGGCCGCTCTGCCTTTCGACGAGCGTGCCGCGGTGTTCCTGCGCGCCGCCGATCTGCTCGCGGGACCGTGGCGGGAAAAGATCGCCGCCGCCACCATGCTCGGCCAGTCGAAGTCGGTGTATCAGGCCGAGATCGACGCGCCCTGCGAGCTGGTGGATTTCTGGCGATTCAACGTCGCGTTCGCCCGCCAGATCCTGGCCCAGCAGCCGATCAGCGGCCCAGGGGAGTGGAACCGCACCGATTACCGTCCGCTGGACGGCTTCGTCTATGCGATCACGCCGTTCAACTTCACCTCCATCGCGGGCAATCTGCCCACGGCGCCGGCACTGATGGGCAACACCGTGGTGTGGAAACCGTCGATCACTCAGACCTTATCGGCCTATCTGCTCATGCAACTGCTCGAAGCCGCGGGTTTGCCGCCGGGTGTGATCAACCTGGTCACCGGCGACGGCTTCGCGGTTTCCGAGGTGGCGCTGGCCGATCCGCGATTGGCCGGCATCCACTTCACCGGATCGACGGCCACCTTCTGCCACCTGTGGCAGCAGGTCGGCGCCAATATCGGCCGCTACCTGAGCTATCCGCGGCTGGTCGGGGAGACCGGCGGTAAAGACTTCGTGGTGGCACACGCGTCGGCGCGCCCGGATGTGTTGTCCACCGCCTTGATTCGCGGAGCATTCGACTATCAGGGCCAGAAGTGCTCGGCGGCGTCGCGGGCGTTCATCGCCCACTCGGTGTGGCAGCGGATGGGTGATGCCTTCCTGGGCGCCGTCGCCGAGCTGAAATACGGTGACATCACCGACCTGTCGAACTATGGTGGGGCACTGATCGACCGGCGCGCTTTCATCAAGAACGTCGACGCGATCGAGCGGGCTAAAGGCGCGGCCGGTGTCACGATTGCCGTTGGCGGTGAATACGACGACAGCGTCGGCTATTTCGTGCGTCCCACGGTTTTGCTGTCCGACGACCCGACCGACGAGGCGTTCGCGACCGAATACTTCGGGCCGGTGCTGGCGGTGCACGTCTATCCCGACGGGCGCTACGAACGCATTCTCGACGTCGTCGATACCGGATCGCGCTACGCGCTGACCGGCGCAGTCATCGCCGACGACCGCCGCGCGGTGCTGACGGCACAAGACCGGCTGCGGTTCGCCGCGGGCAACTTCTATGTCAACGACAAGCCGACCGGTGCGGTCGTCGGGCGCCAGCCGTTCGGTGGCTCGCGCGGATCGGGCACCAACGACAAGGCGGGTTCGCCGCAGAACCTGTTGCGTTGGACCTCGGCGCGCACCATCAAGGAGACGTTCGTCCCGGCAACCGACCACCACTACCCGCATATGGCTGCCGACTGATGGCCCGATTGTTCGCCCGCACCCTGCGCCCGGCCCTGCTGGCGGCCGGACGGTCCGATAGGTTGCGGCTCATGACCGGGCGCTCGTCGGTGGCCCGACGGGTGGTGCGCCGGTTCGTGCCCGGTGAAACGCTGGATAGCGTCCTGGAAGTGGTTGCTGCGCTGCGTGCTTCGGGACGTTATGTCAGCATCGACTACCTCGGTGAGAATGTCACCGACACCGATGGCGCCGCGGCCACCGTGCGGGCCTATCTCGACCTGCTCGACGCGCTGGGCCGGCGGACGGACACGGCATTCGACGGTGTGCGGCCGCTGGAGGTGTCGGTCAAGCTGTCGGCGCTGGGGCAGGCGCTGGATCGCGACGGCCCGAAGATCGCCTTGGACAATGCCCGCACTATCTGCGAGCGGGCCGAGCAGGTCGGGGTATGGGTCACCGTGGACGCCGAAGACCACACCACCACCGATTCGACCTTGTCGATCTCCGGTGACCTGCGGGTCGACTTCGGTTGGTTGGGCACGGTTGTGCAGGCCTACCTGCGGCGCACGCTTGCCGATTGCCGGGAGCTGGCCTCGGTGGGCGCCCGGGTCCGGTTGTGCAAGGGCGCCTACGACGAGCCCGCAGCGGTGGCCTACCGGGACGGCGCCGAGATCACCGACTCCTATCTTCGTTGCCTGCGCGTTCTGCTGTCCGGTTCCGGGTATCCAATGGTGGCGTCGCACGATCCGGCGATCATCGGCGCGGCCGGCGGCATGGCTGCTGAAGTACGTTGTACCGCAGGTGATTTCGAATACCAGATGCTGTACGGCATCCGCGACGACGAACAGCGGCGACTGGCCGCCGCCGGTAATCAGCTGCGGGTGTATGTGCCGTTCGGCGGCCAGTGGTACGGCTATTTCATGCGACGCCTGGCCGAACGCCCGGCGAACCTGGCGTTTTTCCTGCGTGCCTTGGCGCATTGAGTGCGTCGAGTGTGCGTTGCTGGCGTCGAGTGTGCGTTGCTGGCGTCGAGTGTGCCCACTGGGCGGGTTTTCTGCGGCTCGGCCGCCCTGGCCGCACACTCGAAGCCCTGGCCGCACACTCGAAGCCCTGGCCGCACACTCGAAGCCCTGGCCGCACACTCGACGCCGCAGCCGCACACTCGACGCCGCAGCCACCCACCCGTCGCCGCCAGCCGCACACTCAGCGCGGCTTCGACGCCGCCCGGGCAGACCGCGGCCAATCACCGCGGAAGCCCCGTACCAGATGCGCACGCACGAAATCGGCGACGGCTTCAGGGGCATCGGGGTCGTCCAGATTGCGGATCGGCGATGGCGTGGTGAACAACGAGAACAGGATGCGGGCGAACCACTCCCCGGCGGCCTCGACATCGAGGTCCTTGCGTACCTCGCCGGTGAGCTTGGCCGCGGCGAGGTAGGGCGCGAAGAAGTCGATGCTTTCGCGCAGCAGCTCGGCGGCATCCTTGGTCAGCAACAGGTTGATCGCGTCTTCGTCGACATACGTTGCCGACGCGATCGCCCGCCGCGCCCGGGTAACGAATACCGCAGCGCAGCAAAACTTTTCCTCTAACGTGCTCACCCGGCTCATGGACTGGGCCATTTCGCGGTAGAACTGGTGGGAAGCATGTTCGGCACAGGCCTCGACAATGGCTGCCTTGTCCGGGAAGTACTCGTAGACGGTGCTGCGGGATACCCCCGCCAACCTGGCGATGTCGACAATTGTCGCCTTCTGCAGTCCGTGCTCGCGGAAACAGGCGTATGCCGCCCCGATGATGAGCTCGCGCGTATCGCCCGCCTGGATCGCCGCAGGAGCCGTCCGCACCCAGATCACCTGCCCGGCGCGAGAATCAGGCCGCTGGTCGGCACCCCGGTTCCCGACGTGACCAGGACATGTTCGACGCCGTCGACCTGATTGCAGGAGGTGCCGCGCACCTGACGAACCGCCTCGGTGATGCCGTTCATGCCGTGGATGTAGGCCTCGCCCAGCAGACCACCGTTGGTGTTGATCGGCAGCACCCCGCCCAGCGACAGGTTCTCCACGGTGGCGAAGTCCTTGGCCTCACCGCGCCCGCAGAAACCGAGCTCCTCGAGCTGAACGAACACAAAAGGCGTGAAATGGTCGTAAAGGAAAGCGGTTTGGATGTCGGCGGGCTTGAGACCCGAATCCCGCCACAGCCGCCGGGCCACCACCCCCATCTCCGGCAGGCCGGTGATGTCCTCGCGGTAGTAGCTGGTCATCATCTCGCCCTCGGCGGCGGCGCCCTGGGCGGCCGCGGTGATCACCGCCGGCGGCTGCCGGAGATCCCGGGCTCGGGCAGCGCTGGTCACCACCAGCGCTGCACCGCCGTCGCTTTCCTGGCAGCAATCCAGCAGTCGCAGCACGGGTTCGACGATCCAGCGCGAATTCTGGTGGTCTGCCAAGGTGATCGGACGCTGATAGAACCACGCATCGGGGTTGCGGGCCGCATGGGCACGGTCGACGACGGCGATCGCGCCGAAGTGTTCGTTGCTGACGCCGTAGGCCGACATGTAGCGCTGGGCGTGCAGCGCGACCCACGCTGCCGGAGTGAGCAACCCGAACGGCGCGTAATGTGCCATGAACAGCGGAGTTTCGCTGCTGGTGCGCCCGCTGCCGCCGAAACGCAGGCCGGAACGCTCGTTGAACGCGCGGTAGCACACCACCACGTCGGCCACGCCCGTAGCTATCGCCATTGCCGCGTGTACCACCGTCCCTGCTGCCGCGCCGCCGCCGTGCGGCACCCGGCTGAAGAAGTTGAGGTCGCCGATTCCGACGTTGCGCGCGACGGCGATCTCGTCGCTGGCGTCCATGGTGAAGGTGACCATGCCGTCGACGTCGCCGGGCGCCACACCGGCGTCGTCGAGTGCGGCGCTGACCGCCTCGCACGCCAATTGCAGCTCGCTGCGCCCGGACTCCTTGGAGAACTCGGTCTGGCCGATTCCGGCAATGGCCGCGGCACCGGCCAGCGAGCCGGTCATGCACCTGCCTTGTCGAGCAAGCTGAGGATGGCGGTGCCGGACACGTGCTTGCCCAGGCTGTTGGCGGCCTGGAACGTCACTTCGATGAAGTTCTCGCCACCTGAGCCGGCCGACTTGCCCGTCACACTGCCGGTGAAGCGCAGTGGGTCGTCCGGAAAGCACGGTACGCCAAGGCGAATCGAGAGCTTCTTGACCATCGCCTCGGGCCCGGCCCAGTCGGTGAGGAAACGGACGCACAACCCGTTGGTGGTCAGGATATTCATGAACAGGTTGGGCGAACCCTGCTTGTTGGCGTAGTCACGGTCGTGATGCACCGGCATGAAGTCCCGCGATGCGATCGCGCCGGCGACGACAACCGTTGCAGTGACAGGGATTTCGAGCGGAGTCAGCGCGTCGCCGACGGCCACGTCGGCCCATCTCAGAGTAGTGATCGCGGTCATCGAGATTCTCCCGTGACTGGCGGGCCGGGCCGGAATTGGTGCAGCACCAGGTCCTTCTCGAAGGTCTGGTAGTACACCTCGACCGGCATCCCGACCACGACGTCAGCCGGATCGATCTCACCCAGATTGGACACCAGCCGCACCCCTTCGGCCAGTTCCACCAGCACGACGATGTAGGGGTAATCGAAGAATGGGAACCGCGGCTGGTGCGGCATCACGTAGCTGTAGACGGTGCCGCGGCCCGACGACTCGACAGCAGTCCAGTCCAGGGAGCGGCACCCGGGACACATGGGGCGTGGCGGGTGACGCAGTGCTGTGCATCCGTTGCAGCGCTGGATCAGTAGTTTGTGCTCACGCAGGCCGCGCCAAAAGAACTCGGTGTCCGGGCTGATTGCCGGTGCCGGCCGGGCCGCCGCCATCAGCGCTTCGGCCTGAATCGCAGGACCCGGAATCGTTGGCGGCCCAACACCTCTGAATGCTGGTCGACATAGGTCGTCACCCAGGTGAGGAAGAAGCCGGTGCCCAGCGCGGTCTTCTTTTCGTCGGAGACGTCCTCGTACACCGTCATCGCACTGATCACGTCGCCCAGTCGCGGATAACGTTCGATCTCGAACTCAGAGTTCACCGCCACCGTGCTGGTGTAGCCGGCCTCGTCGAGGAATGCCGTTGGATTGGAAGTGATTTCGGTCGGAGCTCCGCCCCGCTCCCGGATCCCTTCGAGCTTCGGCGCCGGCATTGTCCACGTCTGCAGCATGACCGGCGGTGACACGATGCCGCCGAACCTCGACGTGGCCGCGAACTCCGGATCCAGATACACCGGGTTCATGTCGTCGAGCGCATGCGCCCAGTGCCGAATCATCGGTTGATTGACCGGATCCGGCGCCACCAACGGTTTTCCGGTACCACCGGTGTGCTGCCCGACGAGAGCTCGCAACTTGGCGCGGAACTCGGCTGACGCCACGGCGCCCTCCCGTTGCAGTTCGATCAGAGAACCAGCGAATCCGACACATCGACACAAGATGTTCGCCAATTGTGTTTACCCGGGTACCGCGTTGCTTGTCAATATGCCTGAAATTGCCGGTAATTCGGGCCAGCACTCGTTGACTCCGAACTGCGACCGGTGTACACCAGGTGTTGATATGACCGATATGCGGTTTAGGGATGCAGATGGCTGAATCACCTCTTGTCGACACCTACCAGCTCTATATCGGCGGACGCTGGGTGGAACCGCACAACGGCCGCTACGACGACATCTCGCCATCGACCGGCGCGACGATCGCCACCGCGCCGGACGCCGGCGTCGGCCAGGTCGCCGAGGCGATCGAGGCCGCCCGTCGCGCGTTCGACGAAGGTTCCTGGCCGGCGATGAGCCACCAGGAACGCGCCGCCTGCCTCACTCAGCTCGGCGAGGCGCTGAAACAGCACGCCGACGAGTTCTTCGCGCTCTCCCAGTCCGAATGGGGCTGCACGACCAACGAGCGATCAATGCAGGTCGACAGCGCGTCCTTCATCGCGCAGCGCGCCGGCCAACTCGCCACCACGCTGCGCGAGGAGCCGATCGGATCGGTAGGCGCCGGTGCCACCGTGCTGTGTCACGAGCCGATGGGTGTGGTCTCGATCCTGACGCCGTGGAACTTCCCGCACAGCCTCAACGTCATGAAACTCAGCCGGGCCCTGGCGGCCGGCAACACCGTCGTGCTCAAGCCGTCGCCGCTGACCCCGCTGGCCGGGTTGGCGCTGGCCAAGATGATCGACGAGCACACCGACATCCCGCCCGGGGTGGTCAATGTCGTCACGCCCGGCAGTATCGAGGCCAGCAAGCTGCTGGCCGTCGACCCGCGAATCGACATGGTCAGCTTCACCGGCAGTTCGGCGGTCGGGCGGGAGGTGATGGCCGCCGCGGCCGGCACCATGAAGCGGATCCTGCTGGAGTGCGGCGGCAAGTCGGCGAGCATCGTGCTCGACGACGCCGCGGTGACCGACGAGTTGCTGCAGCGGATGCTGTTCGAGTCCTGCCTGTTGCACGCCGGCCAGGCGTGCATCCTGCAGAGCCGGCTGCTGCTGCCCGACGCGATGCACGACGACGTCGTCGACCAGCTGGTGGCGCTGGCGCGTCAGGTGAATATCGGCGATCCAGCCGATCCGGAGGTCCAGATGGGCCCGTTGATCAGTGAGCAACAACGGCAGCGGGTCGAGGGTTTGGTCGCCAGGGCGCTCGGCGACGGCGCCACCCTGGCCACCGGCGGCCGGCGCCCGCCGGCGCTGGAAACGGGTTTCTATTACGAGCCGACGATTTTGACCGGGGCCGCGCCGGACGCCGCCATTGCCCAAGAGGAAGTCTTCGGTCCGGTGGTGACCGTCATGCGTTACCGCGACGACGACGAGGCGGTCGCAATCGCCAACAACTCGCAGTACGGCCTGTCCGGCGCGGTGTGGGGCACCGACGCCGAACGCGCCGTCGGCGTCGCGCGCCGCATCCGCACCGGCCAGATCGCGGTCAACGGCTTCGGTCCGGGCGACGCGCCGTTCGGCGGTTTCAAGCAGAGCGGCCTGGGTCGCGAGGGCGGCGGAATCGCCGGCCTGCACCAGTACATGGAGCCCAAGGCGATCGGGATGCCCGCCTGAGGGGGCGCTGCGATAGCCGCCCATCCCGGACCAATTCCGGACCCATTGCGGATTGTCACGAGCAAAGTTCGCATGCGAAGCTCTCGGGATGGTCGTCGCAATTGCCCGTCCCAAGATCGAAGGAAACATCGCGGTCGGGGAGGATCGCCAGATCGGTTTCGCCGAGTTCGGCGCCCCGCAGGGACGTGCGGTTTTCTGGCTGCACGGCACCCCCGGTGCCCGCCGGCAGATCCCGACCGAGGCCCGGGTCTATGCCGAACACCACAACGTCCGGCTGATCGGCGTCGACCGGCCCGGCATCGGCTCGTCGACACCGCACCAGTACGAGACCATCTCCGCGTTCGCCGACGACATGCGGACCATCGCCGACACCCTCGGAATCGAGAAGATGGCCGTCGTCGGCCTGTCCGGCGGGGGTCCCTACACGCTGGCCTGCGCCGCCGGGCTGCCCGACAAGGTGGTGGCCGCCGGGGTGCTCGGCGGCGTGGCACCGACGCACGGTCCCGACGCGATCAGCGGCGGCGTGATGAACCTCGGTGTGCGGGTGGCGCCGTTGCTCAAGCTGGGCGGTAGCCCGCTGCGGCTGTCGGCCAGCCTGCTGATCCGGGCGGCCCGGCCGGTCGCGTCCCCGGCGCTGGACGTGTACGCGCTGCTGTCACCCCAGGCCGACCGGCATCTGCTGGCCCGTCCCGAGTTCAAGGCGATGTTTCTCGACGACCTGCTCAACGGCAGCCGCAAACAGCTGGCCGCGCCGTTCGCCGATGTCATCGTGTTCGCCCGGGACTGGGGATTCCGGCTCGAGGAGGTGACGGTCCCGGTCCGCTGGTGGCACGGCGACCACGATCACATCATCCCGTTCTCCCACGGAGAGCACGTCGTTTCGCGCCTGCCCAACGCCGAGCTGTTCCACCTTCCGGGAGAAAGCCACCTCGCCGGGCTCGGCCGCGGCGAGGAGATCTTGGCGACCATGATGAAGGTCTGGGACGAGGAGGGCTGACCCATGTCCACGACCAAACCCGTCAGCGCCCCGCCATTGGCGCTCTACCTCACCGACATCCCGCGTGCGGTGGCGGAGTACGGGCAGTTGGTCAGTGTGCTGCCGCTGCGCCGGATGCTGCCGGTCGGCGACGGGCACCCGGTTCTGGTGCTGCCCGGCCTGCTGGCCGGGGACGGTTCCACCTGGACGCTGCGGCGGCTGCTGCGCCGCCTCGGGTATCGGGCCCACGGCTGGGGCCTCGGCCGCAATATCGGCCCCACGCCCGAAGCGGTGCGCGGCATGGAACTGCGCCTCGAGGAGCTGCAGGCCCGCTACGACGTTCCGCTCACCCTGATCGGCTGGAGTCTGGGCGGCATCTTCGCGCGTGCGCTGGCCCGCCGTCACCCGTCGGCGGTGCGTCAGGTGATCACCCTCGGCAGCCCGTTTCGCATGCAGGACGCAGGCCAAACGCGCGCGACCCCCAGCTTCAAGCGCTACGCCCACCTGCACTCCGAACAGCACGCGCTGCCGTTGAAGTCCGAAGCCGAACCCATGCCGGTCCCCACGACGGCGATCTACTCGCGCTTCGACGGCATGGTCGCCTGGCAGACCTGCACCAATCCGCCCGGGCCGCGCAGCGAGAACATCGCGGTACTGGCCAGCCACATCGGTTACGGACACCATCCGGCGACCGTGTGGGCCATCGCCGACCGGCTGGCGCAACCGCAGGGCAGCTGGACCCCGTTCCGTGCGCCGGCGGTGCTGCGGCCGCTGTTTCCCGGATCGTCGAAGACCGCCGCTGCGGCCGCCGACGGGTCTGGGTAGCCTGCTCAGGTGCTGCTGGCCTCACTGAACCCCGCTGACCTGTCCGCCACCGACCTCGCCGACGCGGTCAGCATCGACGGCGTCACGCTCAGCCGCAGTGACCTGTTTGGCGCCGCAACCTCGGTGGCCGAGCGGGTCGCCGGCGCGCACCGGGTCGCGGTGCTGGCCACGCCGACCGCCGCCACGGTGCTGGCCGTCACCGGTTGTCTGCTCGCCGGTGTGCAAGTCGTCCCGGTACCGGCCGATGTCGGCGTGGCCGAACGTCGGCATATGCTGGCCGACTCCGGCGCGCAGGCGTGGCTGGGACCGGTACCCGACGAAACCGAAGGGCTACCGCACATTCCGGTCCGGTTACGCGCCCGGTCCTGGCACCGTTATCCCGAGCCGTCACCCGATGCCGTCGCGATGGTGATCTACACCTCCGGCACCACCGGCCTGCCCAAGGGCGTGCAGTTGAGCCGGCGCGCGATCGCCGCCGACCTCGACGCGCTGGCCGACGCCTGGCAGTGGACCGCCGATGACGTTCTGGTGCACGGGTTGCCGATGTATCACGTCCACGGCCTGGTCCTCGGTCTGCTCGGCTCGCTGCGCGTCGGAAATCGCTTCGTGCACACCGGAAAACCGACGCCGGCGGGCTACGCCGCGGCGGGCGGCACGCTGTATTTCGGGGTGCCGACGGTGTGGTCGCGGGTGGCGGCCGACCAGGCTGCGGCCGAGGCGCTCAAACCGGCGCGGTTGCTGGTGTCCGGCAGCGCGGCACTGCCGGTGCCGGTTTTTGACAAGCTAGTCGCGGTCAGCGGGCACCGGCCCATCGAACGCTACGGCGCCTCGGAATCATTGATCACCGTGTCGACCCGGGCCGACGGCGAACGTCGCCCGGGTTGGGTGGGCCTGCCGCTGGCCGGCGTGCAGACCCGGCTGGTCGACGACAACTGTGACCCGGTCCCGCATGACGGCGAAACCGTTGGCAGGCTTCAGGTTCAGGGCCCGACGATGTTCGAGGGCTACCTGAATCGACCGGATGCCACTGCTGAAGCCTTCGACGCCGACGGTTGGTATCGCACCGGTGACGTCGCGGTCGTCGATGCCGGCGGCATGCACCGCATCGTGGGGCGAGAGTCGGTCGACTTGATCAAGTCGGGCGGATTCCGCATCGGCGCAGGCGAAATCGAGACGGTGCTGCTGGGGCATCCGGATGTGGCGGAGGTCGCGGTCGTCGGATTGCCCGACGCGGACCTGGGCCAGCGCATCGTTGCCTACGTCGTCGGCTCAGCCAACCCGGATGACTTGATTCAGTTTGTCGCTGCGCAGCTTTCGGTCCACAAGCGCCCACGTGAGGTGCGGATCGTGGAGTCGCTGCCGCGCAATGCACTGGGCAAGGTGCTCAAGAAGCAATTGCTGTCGGAAGGCTGAATCGGCTGGAATTGGCCTCGAATTGGCCTCGAATTGGCTAAGCCGGCACGCCGTCGCCGTGACGAGCGGGTGCGGGCAGATTGCCGATGTTGGTGCCGCGCCACCTCAGGGCTTCGAGGGCGACGGCGACCTCGACGGAGGTGCGGCCGAGGGGCCGCGGCAGCAGTCGTTGAGCGGACTCGATTCGGCGCAGCAAGGTGTTGCGGTGTGTGTAGAGGCGTTTGGCTGCGCGGGAGGCGTTGCACTGCTCGTTGATGAACGTCAGCAGCGTCGTCTGCAGCTCCGGGCTTGCCGATTCCAGGTCCCCCAGCGTGCTGGAGATGAATTCGCTTGCCGCTTGCGGGTTTTGGGTGACCAGAGCGACCATCTGCACGTCGGAGAATAATGCCACCCGCTGGCCGGACTGCAGTCGCATCAGGGTGCGCTGCGTGGTCAGCGCCTCGAGGTGGCTGCGCTGGAACCCGCCGGTCCCGGTTGCGGTGGTTCCAATGGCGATGCGTGCCTTGGCAGCGTTGTCCAGCGCCCGCTCGACTGCGGCGATGTCGAGGCCGGCGGCGTCGGCCAGCCACACCCAGCGGGTGGCCGCACTGGCGACCACGGTGAGCTGTTGCGCATAGCCCACAGCGTGGCTGAACGCGTCGGCGGCACGATCGAGATCGCCGTGGTCGCCGTCGATCTCGTCGCTCCAGATGATGGCTGCGGTGTGCGCCCGGTTCAATGGATAGCCCAGCCGAGCCTCGGCGCGCTCCCGGCTGATCGGGGAGCCCTCGAGAAGGAGCCCGACCACCTCGAGGCGCTCGGCATGGCTGCCACGGTTGAGTTCGTGGTGTTCGAGCTGGATTTGGGCGGCGATGCCGGCAAGTGTGGCCTCGATGAAGTCGTTGACCGACCGGGCGGAGACGTCGAGAAGCTCGCGTAGTTCCGCCGGATCGGCGGTGAGGTCGAACGCAATGTGCAGCCACAGCCGCCAGGCGATGTATTCCCCGGTTCGATAGACGTCGTGCGCCAAGGTGTCCAGGCCCCGGCGCACCAGGTCCCGGGCCATGCGAAGCGGCTCCGCGCCGAGGTTGGGCGGCACCGGCGCGCCGGGGTCGCGCATATTGGCCGCCGCCCAGTGCACCAGGTTGGCGCGGTTGGCCTTCTGGACAACCTTGGCCAGGACAGGATCATCGGCGATGGCCGGGTTGGCCGCGACCGTGGCACGATCCAGCTCCGCGATCCATTCCGGGCCGGGGTTGAGGGCGATCCGGGCTCCTTCTCGGATGAGCTCACGTATTCGCGGCGAGGGTCGTTGCCGTACCATACGCTGATTCTAGGATCGGCAGTTGGTGCTACAGGTGATCGATTTCCGCTGTCTGGCGGGACTTAACCGTTTGTCGCCCTTGCCCTCTCGCATTCACGGCAGTAGTGCCTTGTCCGTTTGCCGCCGATGTGGTAACCGACACGGCCGCAGTTGCGGATTCGCGAAGCCGCTGGTTGCGCGGGCGCGAAAGCACTTGACCGCGTGCATTGGGAAGGCCGTTGCGGTGGCCGGCCGACGGGACCCGACAGTTATGCTCGTCGGGAGGCAAACGGTGATCGGGCAACCAAAACCGGTTGGGGCGGTGCCGATCCGCTCAATTCAGGGTGAATATATCTCGGCTACGGCTCGATTGGCGTGGCTCCGCCGCGAGAACCGAGCTCACAGAGCATCCCGGTTTGGAACGGGTTGCGGCGCAGTACAATAGCTGACCCGCGATGAGCCGGCGGCTCGGTCCGGGACAAAGTGTCGCGCTGTACCCACGGTGCACTTTGCACCTGCGGCCGGGTCCCATTGGGAAGATTTCACCGCCGGCCCGACCCGTTGGTGCGTTTTGCACCTCCGGCCGGCCGGTTCGGGTGAGATTAACCTGTTGCCGTCGTTGGGTGTTCGCCATCATCAGCGCCAGTTCATCACCGCCGACCCGATCCGTGGCGGAGAGCGTGGGCCACCGGTGACCCGACGATCAACCTGCATTGCCGGGCGAGTGCCCGGCCCTCTCGAGGAGGTAACCGCATGTCCTTCCTGACGGCACAACCAGACGCCTTGGCGGCCGCAGCCGCCAACCTCGGGTCGGTCGGTGCGGCACTGAGCGCCGGCAACGCCGCTGCCGCGGCTCCGACGACGGGTGTGTTGCCCCCCGCCGCCGACGAGGTCTCGGCACTGGTCGCGGTGCAGTTCGCGGCGCACGCCGCCACCTATCAGGCGGTGAGCGCGAGGGCCGCCGCGATTCATGACCAGTTGGTGGCCACTCTTGCCGCGAGCGCCGGTTCGTATGCCGCCACGGAAGCCGCCAACGCCGCGGCCACCCAGTAACTGACGGTGTTGCGGAGAATGGGACTGAAGATGGATTTCGGAGCTTTGCCGCCGGAGATCAACTCCGCCAGGATGTACACCGGTCCGGGTTCGGGCTCGCTCCTGGCCGCCGCGCAGGTTTGGGATGGCGTGGCTATCGATTTGTACAACGCCGCGTCCGCAGTTCAGTCGGTGATCTGGGGGTTGTTGGTCGGGCCGTGGCGGGGTTCGTCGGCAGGCTTGATGGCCGCGGCCGCATCGCCGTACGTGACGTGGCTGGGTATCACCGCAGCGCAGGCCGAACTGACCGCTGACCAGGTCCGGACGGCGGCAACGGCCTACGAGGCGGCCTTTGCCACGACGGTGCCGCCGGCGGTGATCGCCGAAAACCGTATCCGGCTGTTGACGCTGATCGCGACCAACCTTTTTGGGCAGAACACTCCGGCGATCGCGGTCACCGAGGCCGAGTACGGCGAGATGTGGGCTCAGGACGCCGCCGCGATGTATGGCTATGCGGGTTCGGCGGCGGTGGCGGCGGAGACGCTGACGCCGTTCGACGAGGCCCCGGAGATCACCAATGTCGGCGGGCTGGTGCAGCAGGCCGCGGCGGTCGAGGAGGCCACCGATACCGCCGCGGCGAATCAGCTGATCTCCGCGGTGCCGCAGGCGCTGCAACAACTCGCCGAGCCCACGCAAAGCACCACACCCTTCACAGCAGCGGTGGAGCTCTGGAAGGCGATTTCGCCGCATCTGTCGCCGATCAGCAACATCGTGTCGATGCTCAACAATCACGTGTCGATGCTCAACTCGGGCATGTCGATGACCAACACGGCGAGTTCGCTGTTGAAGGGCATGGCTCCGGCGGCCGCCAGGGCTGTTGAATCCGCGGTCGAATCGGGGGCCAGGGCCATGGGGTCGCTGGGAAGCGGGTTGGGGACCTCCGGGATCGGTGGTTCAGGGGTCGCGGCGGGTTTGGGCCGGGCGCTATCGACCGGCTCGTTGTCGGTGCCGCAAGGGTGGGCGGCGGCGAATCAGGCGGTCGTCCCGGCGGCCCGGGCATTGCCGTTGGCCGGTGTGGCCAGCGCTGCCGAAACCGGACCCGCGCCCATGCTCGGTGGGTTGCCGCTGGGCCAACTGGCCAACGCCGGCGGCGGCAATGGCGTCAGCGGCGTGCTGCGGGTCACGCCGCGGCCCTATGTCATGCCGCGGACGCCGGCCGCAGGGTAGCGGCTGAGTCGCGATGCGCGCGGTGGCTGGCCGTTTCGAGACGCATGCTCAGACGATTGACGACGAGGCCCGTCGATGTGGGCGTCCTCTCCGGTGTGGGCTGGAACGGTCAGTCGTGGGCGCGGTAATCACATCTTTCACACGAATCTCAGGCCGAGGTGGTACCCGGTTTGCCCGCCTTTGAGCGACAAGCCGAGGTGCGCAACGGATTTGTCGCTGACAGCCGGGCATAAAGGACATTCCGAACATCTAGACCGAAGTTACTGCTGGTAAATAAGGGAAATGGGGTGCTGAGCTGGGTTTTGTGGCGACTCGGCAGGAAAAGTGTAGCCACTAATAGTAGCGTGTTGCTGCTGATGTGGAACGAATTCACGT
>NZ_UPHQ01000214.1 GCF_900566055.1 Mycobacterium innocens | reverse complement strand
GTTAGCGTCGTCGGCCCAGTTGGGGCCGCCGTCAAGCGTGGAGCCGACCGTAAGACCCGGCCAAGCCGGGCTGGTGGCCGTGAAGCGCGGAAGGGACGCAGCCTCAGGGCTGCCGAACAACCCCGAGCGGGGTGCAAGTCGCGTGACCGCTAAAGATCACTCACTTGCAACGGCATTCCGCGGTGGACCGATGTGCTGTCGCCACGACTGCAGTAAACACTCCAGGCGGTCCTTGCGGCGGGCGAACCACTGCGGTACACCGTGCCAGGCGATGGCGCCGGGCAGCGGCAGGCCGACGACGGCGCGGGTCGCGAAGAGGCTCCGGGCAACGCGCCCGGTGGGTGGTGTGAGGATCTTGCGCCCGATGAGGTAGCGCGGTTCGGTCAGCGGGGCGAGTAGCTCGTCGAGGGCGGCGGTGAACCGGTGCGACTGCTCGGTGGGCACCCCGCCGAGTTCGCAGCGGATCCAGCCGTCGGGATCCACGGTGATTCGCAGCGCGTCGGATCCTCGGTCGGCGCCGCCGGCGGCCCGCAGCGCCCGCGACGGCGGCGGCCAGCTGCTCGAGAGCGTTGGGTGCGTGGGCCAGTCGACGGCTTTGGGCTAGGGCAGCAGCCGCCAGCGCCCCGACGCTGGTCGCGATGACGCCACCGGCGGTGGCGGCCGCGGCGAGCGGGCCAAGACTGGTGCCGGCGAACGCGGCGCCGCCGGCCGCGCCGGCCAGGGACACGCCGGCGACGACGGCCCTGGCCGCCCGCAGCGAACTGCGCCGCCCCGGCAACGACGGGACCAGGGCCGAAGCCGGGATGCCGGGTGCGGCGACGCCCGGGGAGCGCTGGGGATCGGATGCGGATGGTTGCCACATCGGTTCCTTGGTAGGGCTCACCGATCCGCCACCACGCCCGGGCCTGGCCGCGTTCGGCGACGCGCTGCAGGGCCCGGGCGGTGATGCCGGCATCGGCGGGCGGCGGGCCGTAGGGCGACAGGTAGGGATCGCAATGGGTCACCCCCGACTCGATCAGCCCTTGCGGACTCACCGCGAAGTACGCGTCGTGTTTGCGCACCAGACGCAGGTAGTCGGCGTCACCGCGCGGGTGATCGGGACTGACGCAGCACACCGACCAGTTGTCGGCCACCTTGTCGCCGTCGGCGGGATCTCTGCGCAGTGCCCGGCCGCGCATCTGGGTGATCGCTCCCGGGGTTGTCGCACTGGTCAGGTCGACAGTGACGTTGACCGCGGCGCAGTCCCATCCTTCGCCCAGCAGGGCGCGGGTGCCGACCAGCACGCGGGCGCGTCCGGTCATGAAGTATTCCGTGGCCAGCGTGACCCGGGTGCGGGGGCCGAAGTTGCCGTTGCCGCGCACGATCCGCAACCCGGGATGGGCCTGCAGCGCCTCGGTGCGCACCAGCGCGCCCCGGGCGGCGCAGAAGGCGATCAGGTCGTCTTCGATCGCGGCCGGACAGGCGAAGGTTTGGCCCGTCACGAGCAGGGGACGCAGCGGGGCGCCGCGCCGAGCGTCGGACGCGGCAAGCATCGCGGTGACCAGCTGGGCCGACCCGGACAGGTCGGTGACGGGTGCGCCCTTCAGCGACGTGGGCAGCGTGCCGGTCATCGATTCGAAGTCGCACAGCACCAGGGCCCGCAACCGCGCCCCAGCACAATTTCCTCGGCATCGAGGATGTGGGTCGTCGCCGCGACTTTGGACTCCGACAGCGCGCACACCCGGTCCACCGGTGAGGTCGCGACTCGCACTCCGTGACTGGTGAGCCGGTAACCGAGGCCGGGCAGCACCCGTTTGATCGCGGTCAGCGCCTGCGCATCACGAGGATCGTCGCTGTCTTGCAGGTGGCCGACGGCGAAGTCGGTCAATACGGTGACCCAGTCGTGGGCGTCGGGCGCAACCCGGTGCTGCTCGCGCAGGCGGGCGCCGCCGGGTAGCGGGATGAGGCCGTCGAAGGCAAAGCGCAGCCCGCTTGCGGCAAGGGCGGGTTCGGCGCGTTCGAACGTCGACCACGCGATCTGGTTGCCGTCGCGCGTCGACCGGTCCACGATCCGGGCGCGCAGCCAGGCGGCCAGCGACATGCTGCCCACTTGTTGGTCGACGAGTGCCAGCATGAGATCGGCGAAGCGAGCGCGTTCGGTCGCCATCCAGGCCTGTTCCTCCGGTGTTGGCCCGGTCAGGTAGACCAGCTCTTGATAGGGGGCCAGGTCGCCCTCTTTGACCAGGGCTGGTGTGCGGACGACGAAGTCGGCCGTGCCGAACAGTTCGTCATGCAGAGCCCGCTGCCACTCGGTGAGCGCGGTCGCCGGGGTCGCGGTCAGCCCGATCAGCGCCGTCCGCGGCCCCAGCACCGACACCAACGCCCCGACCAGCGCCCCCCACGTCGCCAGCAGGTGATGACACTCGTCGAGCACCAGCGTCCACGGTCCCAACGATGCGGCCCGCTCGATCAATGCCCTGCCGTTGGCGTGCAGCAGGCCCAACAAGGCTTGGCGGTCCCGGGTGCGCAGGATCGCCCGCCGCACCGCGGCATCCGTTTCACCGTCGATGACCGCCAGCGACTGATACGTCAGCACGTTCATCGCCGATGTCAGGGCACGGTCGGTCCCGCACGCCGGCGCCGACGGGTCCGGTGACCGAAACCTGGTATTCCACGCGGCGGCCCACTGTGCCTGCACCGCCGTGTTGGGAACCAGAACCAAGGTACGGCGCCCCATCCGGCGCGCGGCTTCCAGTCCGATCATCGTCTTTCCGGCGCCCGGCGGCAGCACCAGATACGATCGGTTGTCGCCCGCGGCGACATCGGCGTCGAGCGCGTCCAATGCCTGCTGCTGATACCGTCGCCATTCGCCGGTGAAGCCGCGGGAGTGCAGGTCACGGCCAGGCTCCACGAGTGCCCACCCTAACCAACCCGCAAACAGACGCCGGCTTGGCAGAATGCATCGAATGCTTCGTCAGCGCTCAAGGAGCGCTGCGCCTCGGGTAAGGAGTGGTCGTGACCGCTTTGGCTGGTAATCAGGCTGCCAAGCCGGCGATCCCGCTGTCGCTCGGCGACATAGTCAAGCGGGTCTTTCTGGGCAAACCGCTCATCACCGAGAATCTGGCAGCCGAGAAACTGTCGAATCCCGTTGCGCTGGGCGCACTCTCGCCGGACGCCATCTCGTCGACGGCCTATGGTCCGGAGCAGATCCTGATCGAGCTGCTGCCTAATGCCGGACTGGCGGCCTTCGCGTTGCTGTTGCCCACCACGGGCGTCATCCTGCTGATCCTGGTGCTGGTCACGGCCTCGTATCGGCAGGTCGTGATCGCCTATACCCGGGCCGGCGGTTCCTACATCGTGGCGCGGGAGAATTTCGGACCGCGCGTTGCGCAGATCGCGGCTGCGGCACTGCTCATCGATTACGTGGTTACCGTCGCCGTGCAGGCGGCGGCCGGGACCGTTGCGGTGGTGTCGGCCATCCCGGCGCTGGGCCCCTACAGCCTGGAAATCACGGTCGGTGTGGTGATTGTTATCTGTTATGCGAACTTGCGGGGCATGCGCGAAGCCGGACTGCCTTTCGCGGCGGCGACGTACTTCTTCGTCATCATGATCGCCTTGACCATCATCACCGGTGTTGTCCGCCAAATATTCTGGGAATTGCCGATATACGATCCTGCGCAACTACCGGGAACGGTACCCGTCCACCAGGGGAACGGGTTGGTGATGGGTGCAACCATCCTGGTTGTGCTGCGCGCATTCGCCAACGGCGGTTCGTCGCTGACGGGCGTGGAGGCAATCTCCAATACCGTCGATGTATTCCGGAAACCGCAGGGCCGCAATGCTCGTCGGGTTCTCACCACGATGGCCTGTGTTCTCGGTTTCCTGCTGGCCGGTGTGGCCTACCTTGCCTATGCCACTCACGCAACGCCCTACCGCACTGAATATCCTTCGGTCCTTTCCCAAATCGGGCGAGCGGTGTTCGGCACCGGGGTAATCGGACACGTCTTCTTCATTCTGGTCCAGGCCTCAACCGCGGCAATCCTGTTCACCGGCGCCAACACCAGCTTCAACGGATTTCCGGCCCTGGCCAGTTTCGTCGCCGAAGACCGGTTCCTGCCCCGGCAGCTGACCAAACGTGGTTACCGCCTGGTGTTTTCGAACGGCATCATCACCCTGACGGCGCTATCGGTGGCGCTGCTGGTGATCACCGGCGGGTCAGTCAACGCGCTGGTCCCGTTTTACGCGATCGGAGTGTTCACCGGATTCTCGATGGCCGGCTACGGGATGACCAAACACCATCTGACCCGACGCGAACCCGGATGGCGTTACCGGCTGGCGATCAACCTGTCGGCGGGAATCTTATCCACGGTCGTGGTGGGCATCTTCGCGGTGGCGAAGTTCACCGAGGGTGCCTGGCTGGTCGTCGTCGTGTTTCCGATACTGGTGTTCTTCCTGATGCGGCTCAACCGCGAATACCGGGCCGAGGCAGCCATTCTCGAGATGTTCCGGACCGATCGTCCCGAGGTGGTGAGGTATGCCCGGCACCGGGTGTATGTCTTCGTGAGCTCGGTCGATCTCTCGGTGCTCGAGGCGTTGCGGTACGGAAAAGGGCTTCGCGCCGACGAACTGATCGCGGTGCATTTCATGGTCGATGCGGCCCACGCCGCGCAGCTGCGCAAGCGCTGGGATCACTTCGACCTCGACACCCCGTTGCGGGTGGTGGACTGTCCGGATCGGCGCATCAACCGCGCGGCGCAGCTGTTGGTTGCCCAAGCGCGCGATGAACATCCAGATACCAACGTGACGGTGTTGTTGCCGCGCCGAACCTTCGCGCCGGTGCTGGGGCGGCTGCTGCACGACCGCACCGCGGACAAGATCGCACGGGCTGTCAGCCTGATTCCGGACGCCGCGGCCACGATCGTGCCCTACGACGTCCAGTCCCGCATCAAGGAGGCCTACCCGGACGGCTTCGAGCAACGGGTGGCACGGGTCCTGGACAGATTCGAAGCGTGGGTTTCCCGGGGCGACGGGTCGGCCGTCTGCGCCTACGAGCATCCCGAGCGGCCGTCGTCGGTGATCACCGTGGCAGGGCTGATTCCCGGACAGCGCGCGACCATCGAAGGGCGGGTCAGTCAGGTCGAGGACATCAGCAAACGCGGGCGAACCCAGCGATGGATCCTGGTGGGCGATGAGAGCGGGGACATCCGGATCGCGTTTCCCGATGGGCGCAGCGGCGCCGACATCCAGCCGGGCCAGCTGTTGCGGGTCACCGGCAAGGCCCGCCAGAGCGGCAACCGGCCCATGTGGATGCTCGACCCCGGCTACCACGTGCTGGAGGAGCCACCGAAGAACCCGGATGCCGGAGACGCCGGAGCAGCGCAACAGGTCGGCAGACGGTAACGGGCACATGTGCTCGCCGGCGGCACGCATTGCGCCGGGCTATCCGCCGGACAGCGGACGCGGCATCGTGAAACGGCGACGACCCGTCCGCAACACCGGGGTGCCGGTGCGTCGGGCGACGTTGCCGCTCATCGGCCCCATGCCGGGCACCCGGTTGGAGATGGCGCGCGGTGAGTCTTCGCTGCCCGCCGGAACGGCGCGCAGACCGGTTCCGCGGGGCTGCGGCAGCGTATCGCCAACGCTGGGCTGCGAGCTGGCCGTCGTCCAGCTCTGCGGGACGGACAAGCGTCCCACCGTCGCAGCGCGCCCCACCCCGGCAAGCACGACACCGTTTTGTCCGGCGCGCACGGTGGGCGCCCGGGTAATGGGAAGGGCCTTGGCTTCGGCCTGGACGTCGGAGCGGTAAAGCCCGGTACCGAATCGGCCCGCCGAGGTGACGGTGCGGCTGAGGGCGGCGGCAAGATTCGCCGGGCCGGTGAGCGCATTGAAGTCGCTGACGAGCGTAAGCAACAAGGTCGGCCAGAACATCCAGCGAGAGCCCGAATGCCCTGCTGTTGCCAGGGTTTGCAGCAGCTGCGCCACCATTTGGCACAGTTTGGCGTGTTCGGCGCTCGAGGTGGCAACCAGATGCGCCGCCGCGGCCACCTCGTCAGCTGGTCCGCCGCCGGTTGTGCTCTGCGGCGGAGCGCTGAGCGGCACCGGTTGCGTGGCAACCAACGACGAAGCGGCGTAGCAGTACATCGCTGCCGCGTCCTGAGCCCACATCTCCACGTACGCGGCCTCGGTGGCGGCGATCATCGGGGTGTTCTGACCGAAGAAGTTGGTTGCCACTAGCGTCGCAAGCAGGATGCGGTTGGCGGCGACCACTTCCGGCGGCACCGTCGCGGCGTAGGCCGCCTCGTACGCGGCCGCCGCTGCCCGAGCCTGATTGGTGATTTGTTCAGCCTGCGCCGCCGTCGTCAGCGCCCACGCCACATACGGTGCGACGGCGCCGGCCATGGCGATCGCCGCGGCGCCCGACCAGCTGGTGTCCAGCAGCTCCGACAGCACTGTGGAATACCCGGCCGCGAACAGCTCCAGTTGCGCGGCGAGCGCCGCCCACGCCGACGCGGCGGCCAGCAGCGGTCCCGAGCCTGGCCCGGAATACATTCTGGCCGAATTGATCTCGGGAGGCAGTATCCCGAAATCAAGCATCGGCACCCTTTCTGTGCATGGACGGTCCGGGTTCAGGTAACCGACGTACTAGCCGCCGAGCGATGGGCGTGGCATCTTGAACCGGCGCGGCTCCACGCGCAATACGCTGCCGACGGTGGGACGCGTCGAGAAGCCCGCTATCGGCCCCATGCCCGCGGTCGGCGGCCCGGTGAGCATCTCCGGTGTCTCCGACCATGACGGGCCGCCGTCGAGTTCGTTGTCGGACAACCACATCGGCTCGTCGGCAGCCGCCACGGCGGGTGGATTTGCCGTCGCCCAGCCCTGCGGAACAGACAGCCGCCCGACCGGCGTCGCGTTACCCACACTCACCGTCACCTGGCCGCGAAGGGTTGCCGGGCCAACCGATTCCGCGCCCTTGGCGATCGCCTTCGCGGCGCCGCCGCCGGCCTGAATCCCGGATCGGTAGGCCCCGGTCAGGAAACTTCCGGCCGAAGTGCTGGTACGGCTGAAATTCGAGGCCAAACTCGCCGGGCCGGCCAGCGTGTTGAAGGCGCTGAAGGCCGCAAGTATCGTCGATGGCCCCAGCCACCAGGAATGGGCCGAATGACCACCCGCTGCCAGGGCTTGCAGCTGTTGAGACACCGTCGACATCAATTGCGTCAGGCTGGTCTGAGCCTTGCCGGCGGCCGATGCGGCGCCGGCTTGGGCCACCGCGGCGGATTGGGCTGCTTGCCCGGTGACGTTCGTGGTCTGGGGTGGTTCCCGGAAAGGGGTCAGTTTGGTCGCCGCCGACGACGCGGCGGCGTAACCGTACATCGCCGCCGCATCCTGCGCCCACATCTGCTCGTACTCGGATTCGGTCGCGGCGATGGCCGTGGTGTTCTGGCCCAGAACATTGGTTGCCACCAGCCTCGCCAACTGGTCGCGGTTGGCGATCACCAGGGCCGGCGGCACCGTCGCGGCGAACGCAGCCTCATAAGCGGCTGCTGCCGCACGCGCCCCGCCGGCAGCTTGCTCGGCCTGTGCTCCCGTCGCCGCCGCCCATGCCAGGTATGGTGCGACGGCACTGCCCATTGCCGCCGACGCACTGCCCGACCAACTTTCGCCTTGCAGCTGCGAGATCACGACGCAGTACCCGCGCGATGTGGACTCCAAGCCCGCGGCGAGTGCCTCCCAGGCTGCGGCGGCCGTCAGCATTGACGCCGAGCCAGGACCCGAATACATTCTGCCCGAGTTGATCTCGGGCGCCAGGGCCCCGTAGTCAAGTATCAGTTTTTCACCTTCCTCAGTTCCGCCCTCAGTTCCGCTCAGGTCGCGACAAGCCGAGCCGCGGGACTCGCTGAGCACGCGTGGCTAGGTCAGGCAATCGGCGGCTGACCGCGATGTTGCCAAACACAACGGACGCCGCTACAGCGGTTGTGTTGCAACGATTGTGGCTGTCGACGACCACGCGCAGTCAAGGGCGAGCAGGGCTGCCAACACACGTTGACCATCCGCCGCGTACTCACCTTGACAGCGCAAGTCACACTGACCAGTCAATTGTCGCATGCAATTATTGCATATAGATATCAAAAGCCGAACGATGCACAGGGGATTTACAGCTAACCTTCGGGTGTAACGATGCGGTCTAGCGGCCCGGCGTCGAGGAACTGTCCGGAAATCCCAATCTGTATGACACGAATTGCATTGGGGGTGGAAGTATTTCGAATTACGGATTGCTGGCGGCGGGACATGTCCCCGGCGACTCTGCTACGGCAGTACCGAATTGACTGCTCGACTGGGTTTCAGGAATTACGAAAGTACGGATATGGTTACGCGGCAAGCTATTTCGACCAACCAGGAAAATGCCGCAATCCGGCTGAGGGCTACATCGGCGGAAAGCGTTGCGGCTCTGCATCATCGCCGCTGCTCGGGCGTCGGCCGTGGCCCGAAGCCGAGCCGGGTCCGAGTGAGGTCCCGAGTGATGTGAAGCCTCAGCTCGGCTGGCAGTACTGGCCAAGTGAGCTGAAAATCTCCTGTGCGTCAGCGATGTCTAGTTGTCGGTTGGCCGCGATTGGGTTTCACTGTCGGGTGGTCGGTGTGACGGCGTGCAGCGGTGCCCGTGTTCGTCATTGCCCAGGTGTCACCGGTCGTCGTCAAAAGCCCCTTAGAACCGCATTGCGTGGCTGTCCGATCGGGTAGTCATTCGTGACGCGGAGGAAGAGCAAACGCACCGACCCACTGTTGCCCGATCTTCCTGAGTGAATGCACACTAAGCCACCAGGTATTGCCGCTCGGTGGTACGCCGACATCGTCTGTGAAAGGTAAGTACCGTATGGCGCGACCGCACCGCATCGCGGACTGGGATGCGGAGGACGCCGCCGCCTGGCGCGACGGCAACAACTTGATCGCCCGTCGCAACCTGATTTGGTCGAACGTGACCGGGCACATCGCCTTCTCCATCTGGTACCTCTGGTCGGTGATGGTGCTGTTCATGCCGCAGAGCGTCTACGGTTTTTCGACCGGCGACAAGCTGCTACTGGCGGCCACCGCGACGTTCGTCGGGGCGATCGTGCGAATCCCCTATGCGATGGCTACCACCAGGTTCGGCGGACGCAATTGGGCTGTTTTCTCGTCACTGGTGTTGCTGATCCCGACCGTCGGCGCGATGGTGTTGCTGGCTCACCCCGGCCTGCCCTTGTGGCCATATCTGGTCTGCGCCGCGCTCACCGGACTGGGCGGCGGCAACTACGCCGCTTCGCTGGCGCACATCGAAGGCTTCTACCCGCAGCGGCTCAAGGGCTTTGCGCTGGGCCTCACCGGGGGTTTCACCAACCTGGGGTCGGCGGCCATCCAGGCTGTCGGGCTCGTGGTGCTGGCGACCGCCGGTCACCAGGCGCCCTATGCGGTGTGCGCGGTTTACCTGGTGCTGCTGGCCGTAGCGGCCGTCGGCGCGGCACTGTTCCTGGACAACCTCAGCCACGTCATCGACGTGGGCCATGTGCGATCGGTTCTGCGGGTTCCCGACTCGTGGGCCATCTCGGTTCTCTACCTGTGCTGCTCCGGCTCGTTTCTTGGTTTCGCGTTCGCTTTCGGCCAGGTGCTGGTGCACAATTTCGTGGCCGCGGGGCAAACCCACGCACAGGCATCGCTGCACGCGGCCGAGATCGCCTTCATCGGCCCGCTGCTGGGATCGGTGGCGCGGATAGTTGGCGGCAGGTTGGGCGACCGCTTTGGCGGCGGTTACGTCACCCTCAGTGCGTTGGCCGCCATGGCGGGAGCCGGGGGGGTCCTGGTCGCGGTCAGCACCCACGACGACCTCACTCAGGGGCCTCGCGGAGGGCCCACCGTCCATACAATGATCGGCTACATTTTCGGCTTCATCGTGTTGTTCATCTGTTGCGGCATAGGCAAGGGCTCGGTGTTCAAGCTGATCCCGTCGATTTTCCAGAATCGAAGCCGCGCGCTGAACGTCACCGCCGCCGAACGCCGCGACTGGGAGCGGGTCATGTCGGGAGCTTTGATCGGGTTCGCCGGGACACTCGGCGGGTTGGGTGCCATGGGGGTCAACCTGGTGCTGCGGCAGTCGTATGTGAGCGCCGGCACCGAAACCCCGGCATTCTGGGTCTTCCTGCTCTGCTATATCGGCGCCACGACGTTGACCTGGTGGCGCTACGTGCGGCCGCATGGTTCGAGCCCGCCGAGATCGAAACCCCCGCGCCGAACGGGCCGCAATCAAAACGGAGTGGGAAATGCCGCTACCGAAGCGACTACCGCCCGCTGAGGCCGCTTTGCGCAGCGAGGACGATGGGGCTGAATGGTGAGCCGGTCACGAGTGTTGGCTTGGTGACGAGACCGCTTCCTTCGGGAAGGTAGTCGGCATATTCCGGTCGTCATCGATGGGCGTTCGTGACCGGGTCGCTTAACTAATCCTTATGAATCTATTGACGGTATCGATCGACGGATTCGCGCAAATTCTCCTAGCGTTGGCCCGTTCAGGACAACGAGCCGAAGGTGTAGGGGAGTGGCTCTTCTGCACCCTGGCAGCGATCGCCACCTGCGGAGCTAACCCTTCGGGAACCGCCCACAATGCCCAGATGCGACGCTGCGGCCAGCGCGTTACCGGCGGCATGGTGTCGGGCGGTGCGTCGTAATCCCACTGGTAATTCAAGACATTATTCAATGGAATCTTTCAGCAGCTCTTGCCGGATTAAAGCTGATTGCCAGCGATTTGTGGCAGATCGGCACCCACTTTTTCAACATCATCTACACGGCGTGTGAGATTCCCCTGGGCGTCGCCAACATGGTCATTCAGTGGATTGCGCAGAATTTGTTTGTTGACGCTGGGATAGTCGCGTTGGCCGGTGGCGTTGCCCCGAGTATGAACGCGTTGACGGGCGTATCCGCGATGGCTGAGGTTGGTCTGCTCCCGGCATGCTCCCGGCAGCTGCGGTTGCGGTCAGCGGTGTAGCTCCGGCGGGACTGGGCGCTTCGGCATCGGTCGTCCCGCCGGCGCAGTTGGCGTCACCGGCGGCCTCGGGCGGGGGGGCGGTGGGGTTTGCCGGGACTGCGCCCGCTGAGTCCGTCGGGTCGGCTGGCGGGTTGGTCGCCATTGGTGTTGGCGAGGGTCCGACGGTGCCGATCCTGCCAACGGCCTGGAACCCGGATCTGGCCGACGTGCTCTAGGCACGCACCCGCGCAGGCAGGACAAGTCAAATGGAAGACAGCCCGGCAGGGCGTCAGTCAGACCCAGGGTCACGACCTGCGCGGTAGTGCTCTTCCATCATCAATGTCATACCATCATCAATGTCATACCCGGCTGCGATGATGGGGTTATGTCGTCGACCGCCTCGCTGGGCTCTGCGCCGTTGTTGCCTAAGGAGCGCCTTGAGGTGTTGTTTGCGGAGTTGTCGGAGTTGGCGGGTCAGCGCAATGCGATTGATGGGCGCATTGTGGAGATCGCCGCCGAGATCGATCGCGACGAGCTGTGTGGGATGACCGGTGCGCGGTCGGTGGCGGCCCGTTGTTGGCCTGGAAGCTGGGCTAGTCGTCGACCAACGCGCACACGATCACCACGGTGGCGGGCCGGTTCGAGGAATTCCCACGGTGTGTGCAGGGCATGCGGGAGGGTTGGTTGTCGCTGGATCAGGTCGGGGTGATCGCCGCCCGCGCCGGTGCGGGATCGGATGAGCATTACCTGCAGCTGGCCCGGGTGGCCACGGTCAACCAGCTGCGCACCGCGGTCAAACTCGAACCGCGACCCCAACCCGATCCGCGACCGCACCCGCAGCCCGCGATCACCAAAACCACCACCGAGCAGGGCAGCTGCTATCGGATCAGACTTGCCCACCACGACGCGGCGAAGTTCGACGCCGCGCTGGCCTCTCATCGTGAGGCGCTGATCGGCGAGTGGAAACACGATCACCAGCGTGCGATCCATCAAGAGATATCAACGCGGGGAGAACCCGCGGCTCGGTGAGGCCAAGCAAGTCGCCGATGCCCTCGACTGCGACCTTCATGAGTTATGGTCCGACAAATCCCGGTGCTGTCCCCGCCCAGTTCACGGACCGTCGCGGTCAGTGTGTACGGCAGCCGGGCCGATGTCCCGGTCAGCGTGTGGAAGGAGCTCTTTGGAAACGCCGTCGAGCACATCGACATCCTGGTCTACGGCGGCACATTCTTGTTCGACGGCCTGCCCCGCTTCACCAAGATTCTGGCCGCCGCCACCAAACGCGGCGTGGCGGTCCGCTTCATCATCGGTGATGCCAAATCCACCGCCGTCGCGCAGCGCGGCGAAGAGGAACGCATGTTCGCGGGCATCCAGGGTGAGCACGTGGGGGTGGGGTTCCGGCGCTGGCGGTGAGCAGTGTGTGGGGTTGCGGTAACCCGATTTGTTGTTCGTGCTGCCGGGGCGGCACGGTGATCAGGTCAGTTGGTAGGCGACGGCCCTCCCGTCGTCTCTTCCCGGAGTGCTA
>NZ_UPHQ01000346.1 GCF_900566055.1 Mycobacterium innocens | reverse complement strand
CAATGCCGGGTAGTTAAGGTCCGAGGGCTGTTGTCAACGATTTCGGTTGGTGTGTCGCGTGTTCGGTGTCGGGTCCGGTGATGGTGGCGGTGATGCTGGTGATAGGCGTGCTGCGTTCGGGCCGGTAGGGGTCTTTTTTGTTGTACCGCGAGAGTGGGGATTTGACCTTACGGACGCTGGTGCGCGGTCGCCGGGGCGGGAGCAGGTCGGCGAGCACAGCGCGGCCGATGCGGCCGACGAGGTCGGTGGGGTCGTCGGCTGGGTTGGTGGCGCCGACGAGGAGGTCTTTGGCGGTTTGGAGGGCGGTGGTGAAGCTGGCCCGGTCGGGGTCGGTGCCGGGTCGGGATTCGACCGCGGTCACCATCGCGCGCCGTAGTGCCTGGTAGACGGTGAGCAGCGCCCATATTTCCTGTTCGAGCCCGGCCGGGTCGGCCGAGCGCAGCACGCGCCCGTCGGCGAGGGTGTGCCGTAGCGCCAGGTAGGCGATCTCATGTTCCCAGCGTTCGTGATAGAGGGCCAGGAGTCGGCGGGCGGGATGGCGGCGGGAGTCGGTCAAGGTGGTGGCCAGCCGGTAGGCCGCGGTGTAGCTGGTGCCGTCGGGGCAGCTGACGGTGATCTCGGCGGTGATGATCCGCACCTTCAGGTCGCCGATGCGCGACAGGTACGAGCCGTCGTCGAGGCGGGCCAGCACGGGCAGCTGACGGGTGACGCGCAGCCGGACCAAAAACTGCGCGCCGGTGCCGGCCAGCTCGACCAGGAAGGCTTCGGCGTCGAAACCGCGGTCGGCCAGCACCAGCATCTCGGTGCCCAGCAGCGGCAACAGCGCACGCGCGTAATCGATCTCGCCGGTAGAGGGCGGCCCGAAGACCGCGCCCAGCAGCGCCCGGGTGCCGGTCTCGACCACGGTCATCAGCCGCACCACCGGATAGCCGGTGACACCGAGAGAGGCCTTGAGCTTGCCCAACCAGGATCGGTTGCGGTCGGTGTCGGGCACCTTGAACGACACGCACCCGTCGAACGCCACGGTGCGGTAGCGGCCGAACCGCACCCCGGGGGTGTGCGGCGCGGCCACCGGACCGGCCAGCACCTCAAACAGCGCCTTGACCGGCGCCGCCCCGAGGCGGCGGCGCAGATCTCGAAAGGCTTTCTGCGACGGCATCTTGCGACCGCCCATCGTGGCGGTGAGCTTGGCCCACACCCGCCGGTAGCCCAACCCGGGGAACAGGCACAACGCCAGCACGAAGTACACCCCCACCCGCGACGGCAGCTCCCGCAGCCGCCGCTGGGTGGTGCGCGTGTCGGCCAGCACCGCATCGACCAATTCGAGCGGGATCTGCCAGGTCAGCTCGCCCAGATGGCCGGCAGCGAACACCGCGGCGCGGCGCGGCAGTGTCGGCGTGGCAGGCGTGGCAGAATCCGACACCGCGGCTCCTCGGTAGAAGGTTTTGATCTTGGCGATCGTTCTTCTACCAGGAGCTGCCCCTATATCACCGCAATAGCCTCACATGCCCCGCGTGTCACACTTGACCCAACAGCCGCTTCCTTAACTACCCG
>NZ_UPHQ01000216.1 GCF_900566055.1 Mycobacterium innocens | reverse complement strand
CTGACCAACTGTCGATTCCATGTAACCGGCCGCGCGTAACTCCGCCACGACAACCGCGCCGATCCCACCGACCGTCGTATCCATCACCGTCTCCTTCCACAGACGTACAGATACGACGGACGCTAACCACCACCCGAAACGTTAAGCCGAGAAATTCACCAGCACTCCCCCGCGAGCGCAGGCCATTGATGCAGATCCTCGGCTTAACACAAACCTCGGCATAATCAGAATTAAGCCGAATCCGGCTTAATTCTGACGCCGGAAGCCAGTACACCGCAATACATTTCGGAGAGACATTGATGCTTGAAGGGCTCGTACCGTCGATCGGAACGGTCGGCGACGCCCTCGACAACGCGCTCTGCGAAACGACGATCGGGCTGTACAAGACCGAGTGCGTGCGCGAGGGATCCCCGTTCCGCAACGGACCGCTGGCCAACCTCGCCGACGTCGAGAGCATCACCTCTGCGTGGGTGCATTGGTACAACACGGCCAGGCTGATGCACCGCCTCGAACGACGCCCACCAGCCGAAGTCGAGGCCGAGTACTACGCTCAACAACAGATCGGGCAGCACACCGGTCACACGTAACGAGGTGTGCATGAAACCCGGGATGGTTCAGTATTTCCGTCGTAGCTGTGGCGGCAGCGGCATTGGCCTCGCCGAGCGAGGATCTGATAGTCGCCAAGTCGGTTGCGGCGGTCTGCAACGCCTCGGGCACCACGGACACAAATGACATTGGAGATCTCCTAATCGCACTGAGCGCTTGTCGGGTAACCACATGCTCCCGGACTGCACGCGCCCATTCCCCTCCGTGCAATTGGGTCTCAGCAGAGTAGCACTGCAGTCGCTCGGTTGCAGCATGTCTTTCGACGGTCGTCATTCAGAGTCCCTGGCGTAAGCTACATTTCGGTCAGGCGCCGGCCTTGATCGAGCGGCCGGCTCGTCGTGAACGAGTTCCCACCAGGTATTTCAGGTGATTGCGGGGTGGGCTATCGGACCTTTCGGCGGCCATTGCCGCCGCCTGAGCGCCGGCAATGGCCGGCGCTCCGCTCCGCAGGGCAGGCCGGGGATAGCGGGGTGCCGTGCGGGATACTCCGCATATGCGAAATAGTGCTAATAGACCACGAATTCGTAACCTCCGGCTACGTAAGCGTAGTCATAGCAAACAGTTGACAAAGCGTATAGTTTGTGGGAGCTTTTGTCCGGCTGAAGATCCCGGTTCGGCTGCGGTTCCCGACGACCGCGACGCGACAGCAGATAACCGTCCGCATTGAAAAGGCTGGATTCACTGGATGACTCGGATACTTGTTCACGGATTCTAACTGCTTAGTATTGCGCGCAAACTAGTTCGGCCACCGCCCAGTTGGAATGTCGTTCTAGTCAGCGCGGTTCGGCACCGTTTGGCTTGGTCGTGCGGTAGCCCTTGGGATCAGCGAACATCGTGCGGACGGCCCTCGTCACCAACTAGTTCGAGTTGTCCTGGAGTACAACGAATATCAGTGCGTCTACATTTCAGCGAACGGTCCTGCCGGCTCGTCCACGAAGACCGCCACTGCCAGTCAGGTCGTGCCAGTTCGGTCACGGCATCCTGGTCGAGGCCATTGCCGCGGAGAGGGCAGAGGTGACATCTGAAGGCTGACAGGAGAATTCCCGGAGGTTTCTAGCAGTGCGTCCGAGCCGTGATACGGCGGAAGGTTTGGGGTTGAGATGATTTTGGACTTTGCTTGGTTGCCGCCGGAAGTCAATTCGGCGCGAATCTTTGCCGGCTGCGGGTCGGGCCCGCTGTTGAGAGCGGCGTCGGCCTGGCTGAGCCTGGCAGTGGATTTGCGGGCATCGGCAACGTCGTTTGATTCGGTGGTGACCCGATTGGCGACCGGGCAGTGGTCGGGTCCGGCATCGATGTCGATGGTGGCTGCGGCGGCACCATTTGTGGGCTGGCTGAGTGGGGCGGCCGGGGAGGTGGAGTTGACCGCTGCTCAGGCTCGGGTTGCGGCGACAGCGTTTGAGGCGGCTGTGTCGGCGACGGTGCATCCGGCGGCGGTGACGGCCAATCGGGTGAGATTGCTGTCATTGGTGGCGACGAACTTCTTGGCTCAGAACACCCCGGCGATTGCAGCTACGGAGTTCGACTACCAGGAGATGTGGGCACAGGATGTAGCCGCGATGGCGGGGTATCACGCGGGCGCGGCATCGGTGGCGTCGACAATGACGCCGTTTAGTCCGCCGCCGTCCAATCCTGGGTTGGCCGGGTTGGCGTCGCAAGCTGCCTCGGGTGTGCCGGCGATGCTTTCGTCGGCGGCTGCGCCGGCGCAGGACATCGCGGCGATCGGTTCAAACGCCGGGTCGGGGCTGGGTTCATTGCTGTTGTCGGGTGTGCCGGTGTTGATGTATCCGCTGAGCATGGCGATGTCGCCGATCATGAGTTTGATGAGCAATGCGGCGCGCACGCCAACGGGCGGAATGGCCGGTGCGGTTGCCAGTGGGTTGCCCGCGGACGTGCCGAAGTTGGTGACGCTTCCTCATGCTGAAATCACGTCATTGGGTGGCGGAGGGCTGGGTTCGGCGATGGCGGCGGACTTGGGTAACGCTCGGATGGTTGGAGGCATGTCGGTTCCGCCGACTTGGCAGGGGTCTGTGCCGGCTCCGATGGGCAGTTCGGCGATGTCGGGCTTGGGTGCAGCCGGTATCCCCACCCCGGCGGCGCTGACCGGGGAGCCAAGTTCGCCAGGTATGCCGATGATGCCGATGCCGAGCGGTACCGGTGGTGCCGGGATGCCCGGCGGGATGATAGGTCGCGGCGGGGCCAGCCCTAATGCACCGCAGTCCCGGTCCGGCGTGATACCGGTAACCGGGATCGGATAGCGACTGGGACGGCGCTGCCCCAGTGCCCGAGTTGTAGGACGCGACTGCGACTCCTCTGCCACATCAGTCTCTACGGGTTTGGGGTGCGCGTTGTGCTCCGCCTTGTCAGCGACAAATTCGTTGCGCACCTCGGCGTGTCGCTCAAAGGTGGGCGAATTGTGTACCGGTTCGGCCAGATACCAACGTGAAAGATGCGATTGCCGGGCCCAGGAAGCCGACGAGCGCGGTGATTGGATCAGCACGTCTTAGCTTAGGTAGTCACGCCAAACCGCGCGCAGACGCTGAAAACCTCTTCGAAAATCGAGGCGGGCACGGGTGAACGGCTCGGTGGCAGACACTTCCGACCAGTGCGCCGCGATGTCCTCGGCGGTCGGTTCGCAGTCAGCGCCGGCTGACCATCCCTGACCCAGGCCGACGAATACCCGCGCAAAGCGCCCGGCGCAGGCCGAGTAGTCGTGATGGGTGACCTTGCAGGCCCGGCTGGCCAAAAACACCACGATCGATACCACCAGCTCGGGCCTGATCACCTGCAAAAGCCGCGATCTCGGCGCCGACCTCGTCGGCGACGCTGAGTCGGAGCCCTCGCCATGCATGGTCGCGCCGACATCGTTGACCACCACCGCGGCACCGCGGCGGGCCAACTCCAGCGCGTACAACCGGCCGAGCCCCCGGCCGGCACCCGTGACGATCGCGATCTGGTCGGTGAATCGATCATCGGCAGCCCTCCGTTCTTGGATGCGCAAGGCGCGCACCGACTTCAGTGAGATAGCGGTCGGGTCCACCCAGAAATGCGCTCCAGCTCAGCAGGCGTTTGAGGTACAGGTGAGCGTCGTGCTCCCAGGTGTAGCCGACGCCGCCGAAAATCTGGATCGCCGTGTCGGCGACGGTGGCCAGCCGCCCTGCGAATGCCTTGGCCCGCAGCGCGCACAAGTGTCGCTCGTCGGCGGCGTCGTCGGGCAAGGCATCCGAGGCCCACAACGCGTGGATCACCCCGCTGCGGGCCAGCTCGACCGTCTCGTACATGCCGACGCACAGCTGCTGGATCGCCTGGAACGAGCCGATAGCCTGGCCGAATTGCTTTCGCACCTTCGCATATTCGATGGCCAGGTCCATGACGGCGCCGGCCGCACCGAGCGCGTCGGCCGCCATGGCGATCAGCACGTCGTCGACGACTGCCGCGACGGCGGCCGGCGACGGGGCGGCCAGCCGGTGTGCCGTCACACCGTCGAGCTCGACCCGAAACATCTTGCGGGCCTGGTCGATACCGCGCTCGGGCGTCACCGAAACGCCGGTGGAAGCGGTGTCGACGGCGAAAAGTGCGGTAGTGCCGCCGTTTTGAGCGAAAACCAACAGCACGTGGGCGGCTGCGGCGTCGGGAACCGAGGCGAGCTCACCGTTGAGCGCCGTGCCGTCTGCTGTCGGCAGGGTCTCGACGTCCAACGGGCCCAAGGTGGCGATCGTGGTCCCCTCGGCTATCCCGGTGAAGATCTGGGCCGCGGCTGGGCCGGCGTCGCACCGGCTCAGCGCCCGCGTCGCCGCGACCGCGGTGGACAACCAGGGTCCCGGGTGCAGGGCGGCGCCGAGCTCCTCGGCGACGACGCCGGCCTCGACCATCGTCATGCCGGCACCGCCGTATTCCGGTGGCACCAACAGCCCGGTGGTCCCCAGCTCGGCGAGGCCACGCCACACCGCCTCGGTGGTGCCGGTGGGATCGTCGAGCAGCGCGCGCACGTGTCCCGAAATCGGCGCCTTCTCGGCGAGAAAGCGCCGCACGGTGTCGCGCAGCGCCACCTGCTCCTCGGACAGTTCCAGGTTCATCGGCGCGGCAACCCCAGCACCCGCTGCGCGGTGATGTTCGTGTTGATCTGCGTGGTGCCGCCGGCGATGGTCAGCGAACGTGACGTCAGCCGGTAGTCGGCCCACCGGCCTGCCTGCGGACCCAGCACGTCGAAAGCCAGCGCGGCCAGATCTTGCCCGATCTCGCCCCATACCGTTTTGGCCAGGCTTGCCGACCCGAAGGCGGTGATTTCCGAGCCACCGTGCAAGGTCGCCGAAATCGACCGCAGACAGAGCACTTCGAGATACTTGACGCGCACCGCGATCTCTCCGAGGCGCCGCAAGGTCACCGGGTCTTCGCCGACCCCGAATGCGGCGAAGTCCGCCGCCAGCTCCTCGAGTCGCACCTGCAGTTCGGTGTAAAGTCGCGCCGCCCCGGCCCGCTCGTGGCTCAGCGTGGTGGTGGCGACCTGCCAGCCCGCGTTGAGCGGACCCAGCAGCGCGTCGGCCGGCACCACCACATCGTGGAAGAACACCTCGGCGAAGTCGGTGTCGCCGTTGAGCGTGACCAGCGGCCGTGCCTCGATGCCCGGCAGCCGCATGTCGACGATCAGGCAGGAGATGCCCTGGTGTTTGGCCGCCTCGGGATCGGTGCGGACATACAGTTGGCACCAGTCGGCGCGGTGCCCGAGCGAGGTCCAGATTTTCTGTCCGTTGACCACGAAGGTGTCGCCGTCGCGTATCGCGCGGGTACGTAGCGCGGCGAGGTCGGATCCGGCCTCGGGCTCCGACATGCCCTGGCACCAGATATCGTCCGCGCGCAACATCCGGGGCAGCAGTGTCGTCTTCTGGGCTTCGGTGCCGTATTGCATGATCGCCGGAGCAATGTTGTTCATGCCGATGACGTTGAGCGGCAAGGGGGCTCGGGCGCGGGTGGTTTCCTCGGTGTAGACCAGCTGCTCGAGCACGGTGGCGCCCCGGCCGCCGTACTCACGGGGCCAGGAGACGGCCGCCCAGCCGGCGTCGGCCAAGGCGGCGTTCCAGGTGCGCAACATGTCGAATATCGCGTCGCTGCGGCCGGGGGATCGGCGGGCGGCGATCAATTCGTCGGTCAGATTCGCCGAGAGCCAGCTGCGCAGCTCATCGCGGAACTGTTCCAGGTCCGCCGGGTATGAGAAGTCCACGTGCGTGTGTCGACCTTGCGCAATTGACTGCCTGTCAAGCCGGACTCTACGTTGGAACAGATATTTGGTCAACACGATGAACCAGGACGAACCGCTTGACTGGCGACCAGCACAACACCGATCGGCTGCCGCGACTGGGCATCGTGGCCTCGGCCATCGCGGGCCGTACGGTGCGGGTTACCCCGGCCGGCACCGGTGAGTCGACGTGGACGGATGGCCGGGTGATCTTTGTCGATGCCGGCCTGCCGGGACGCGATCAGCTTGCGTCGCTGGCCGTGCAGGCGTCGCTGCTGGCGGCGGGAAGTCTCGAACCGGATGTGGTCCGCGCGCTCATCCGGCGCCCGGCGGTGGCCAGGCGATATCTCGCGGTGGAAGGGCACCGGGCGCTGGCGGCCAACGAATACTGGTTGCCGGAGCCGACACGGGGGTTGATCGACCGCGACATTGCCGCTCGCACCGCTTCGCCGGCCGACTCTTTGGCTGCCGCGCGAAGCCCGCACCCCATCGCCGGCGCACCGGCGAGCTTCGGCGCCATCCACGCCCGGAAGCTGTTGGCGCAGTTGGCAACGCACAGAGATGCGCCGACGGGCGGTGAGCATGGTCGTCAAGCCGGCCGGGCACTGGCCGACCTCGACGACGATCCCGCCGACCAGCAGGACGTCTTCCCCAGCCCGATCGGCGGCGCCGGAGCCCTCGGCCGGTTGCTGCACCGCATGCTGCGCCCGGTGCGCCGGCTCGGGGACAGCGGTCAGCCGGGGGCCGACGCCCCCGCCCACCGCACCCGCTCAGGGATCGGGGCCGCGCGAGGGGTGTTGTCGACGGCACCGGCCGGATTGTTCGACGAACGCGCCGCCGGACCAAGCGGGAAAGCGGGGTCGGTCAGTTATCCCGAGTGGGATGTCCACCGGCGCTGCTATCGGCCGAACTGGTGCATGGTGCGCGAAATACCGGCGGTTGTCGGCGACACCTCGTTTCCGGATGGCCTGAACCGCTATGCATTGCGGCGCTCCCTGGCCCGCCTCGGTCTGGGGCCGGACTGGTTTCGCCGGCAGCTGCACGGCGAGGACATCGATATCGATGCGGCCGTCGAGGCCCGCGTCGACGCGGTGGCCGGTTCGCTGCCCACTGACGCGATCTACCTCGATCGGCTGCGCCGCCGACGCGATCTTGCGGTGTTGCTGCTGCTGGACATCTCCGGCTCGGTCGCCGAGCCGGGTGCGACCGGAAAGACGGTGCACGAACAGCAGCGGGCCGTCGCCGCAGCACTCGCTGTTGTCTTTCGTGATCTCGGAGATCGGTTGGCGCTCTACGCATTTCACTCGCAGGGGCGGGCGGCCGTACAGCTGGTGCCAATCAAGCGTTTCGACGACCGGCTGGATGCCCTCGCGCTGCGAAGGCTCGGCGGCTTGGTGCCCGGCGCGTATTCGAGGCTCGGTGCCGCGATCCGGCACGGTGCGGCCGTGCTGGAATCCGGTGGCGGCACGACGCGGCGGCTACTGGTCGTGGTGTCCGACGGGTTGGCCTACGACCACGGCTACGAACGCGCCTACGGGGCGGCGGACTCCCGTCGTGCGCTGGCCGAAGCCCGCGGCCGTGGCACCGGCTGTGTCTGCCTGGCCGTCGGGGCTAGCACCGATCCCGAGGAACTGCAGCGGGTGTTCGGCAGCGCCGCGCTGGCCGCCATCGCCGAGCCGGAGCAGCTGCGGCGGGTGGCCGGGCCGGTGTTTCGAGCGGCCCTGCGCTCGGCCGAAGTCCGCAGGCCCACCGAGAGTTGAGCCAAATATCTGTTCCGCGTTACGCTGCGGCCATGCCAGGCACAGGCGACGACGGGACGACACCCGCGGCGGCCCGCCCCTTCTACGTCTCGGTGGGCAATGAGGAACAGGTCTTCAAGGCCGCGTTCCGTCAAGGCCTCTCGGTGTTACTCAAGGGGCCCACCGGCTGCGGCAAGACGCGGTTCCTGGAAGCCATGGCCCATGATCTGCAGCGGCCGCTCGTCACGGTGGCCTGCCACGACGACCTCACGACCGCGGATCTGGTCGGGCGGTTCCTGCTGCGGGGTGGGGAAACGGAGTGGGTCGACGGCCCGCTCACCCGCGCCGTTCGCGAGGGCGCCATCTGCTACCTCGACGAAGTCGTCGAGGCGCGCCAGGACACCACCGTCGTGCTGCACCCACTGGCCGATCACCGACGGCAGCTTCCGATCGAACGCCTGGGCGTGACACTGGACGCCGCACCCGGCTTTTGCCTGGTGGTGTCCTACAACCCCGGGTACCAAAGCGTCCTCAAGGATCTCAAGGACTCCACCCGGCAGCGCCTGGTGGCCATCGAATTCGGCTTTCCCGCAGCCGATGTCGAGGAAAAGATCGTCGCTCACGAGGCCGGTGTCGGCTCCGACGTGGCCGCCGAGTTGGTGCGGCTGGCCCAAGCGATCCGGCGGGTGGAAAACCGCGGATTGCGTGAGGTGGCGTCGACCAGGGTGCTCATTGCCGCGGGCCGGCTGATAGCCGAGGGGCTCAGCACCCGGGAGGCGGCCCGCGCCGCCGTCGCCGGCCCGTTGACCGACGACATTCATACCGGTAACGGCCTGTTGGAGCTGATCGATGTCTACCTGTGCGACACCTAGCCGGTGGCGATTGACGCTGCGCCGCCCACCGCGCTAATGTCAGAACAAATTTTAGGTTTTCGGGACGGCCGCTGACGGAGATGGAGACTTGTCCTACGAGAGCACCGCGCAACCGATCAAAATCGGCTACCTGTTCGACTTCCTGCTGCCCGAGTTCTACCCGCAGGAGATGCGCGACGACCTGACCCGGCCGTTCGAGTTAGTATTCGCCGACGGGCTGCGGCAACGGGTCATCGACCGTCCGGTGGAGATTGTGTACCGGGAGGTGGAGGGGCTGCCCAAAGGCGCCGTCAAGTCCGTGATCGACGCCTACGGCGAACTGGTCGACGAGGGCTGTCTGGCGGTGTTCGGGCCGCATATCAGTGAGAACGCCGTGCCGACCAAGGAGGCGATCGAAGAACGGTTCCGGGTTCCGGCCATCAACGTATGCGGCAGCGACGACTGGTTGGGAGAGTGGACGTTCGCGTTCCCGCAGGGGTCGATGACCGACGAGCCGATCTTCTGGGCGGACTTGCTTGCCAAGGGCGGCCACACCGAGGTGGCCGTGCTGGTCGAGCAATCGCTGGTCGGCCAGAGCTATCTCACCAACTTCCGAAACGCGGGCCGGCGCAAAGGCATTCGCATCGTGGCCGAAGCGCAGATCGCCCAAACCGCCCAGGACGTCGGCCAGGCGATGCGCACCGTGCACGAGTCAAAGCCGTCCGCGCTGGTGCATTGCGGGTTCGGCTTCGGCATCGTGTTCATCAACCCGGCCCTGGCCGAACTCGACTGGGATCCGCCCCGGTTCACCAGCACCGCGTTTCAAAACGCCTGGATCAATCCGATTATGTGGCAAGCCTTGATGGGATGGACCGGGATCGACCAGTACGACGAAGCCAACAGTGTGGGCCAGGCGTTCCTGGACCGCTACGAGTCGGAATATGGCCGTCGCCCCCAATATTGCGTGCCGGTGGTGAACCACGACGTCGCCAATACGCTGCTGCATGCCTTCGCCGACGCCCACCCGCTGAGCCCCCGCGGCGTGAAGGAGGCACTGGAGCGGGTGAAGATGCTGCCCGCCGCCGCCGGTGCCCCAGGGACCCGGGTATCGCTGGGTAAGTGGACCCGGCGGGCCTGGATGGGGGCGGGCTACCTGGTGGCGCGAAGGCTGGACCCCGACGGCGTCAACTCCCGTCTCGTCGATCGCTTCGGCGCCGGTTGAGCGATGACGACGCAGCAGGCAACCCCGTCGATCACGGCCACGCGCCAGAGGAACTCGATGTGGGCGGTCGCGTGGATATTCATGGCCGTCGCCGTGCTCGCCGTTGTCGTTCACTATGCGCGTAAAGGCGCTGTCTCGCCGCGAATCCGCAATCCGGAGGTCGCCGGCGCACCGAGCCCGGTTGAGCCGCTGTTCGGCTACCAGCACTGGCTGGGGCTGTTCCAGATCTTCACGATCATCTCGATGTCGGTCATCATCGCGGTCTACGTGGTCGCCTGGCGCCGCTACCCAGCCCACCCGGTCCTTTTGATGGGCATCGTCACCACCCTGATCGTCTGGCAGGACCCGATCATGAACTGGGCGCCCTACGCGGTTTACAACCCGCAGCTGTGGCATTGGCCCGAAGACTGGCCGCTGGTGTCGCTGTCGCCCACCGTCGAGCCGTTTCTGGTGATCGGCTACATCATGTTCTATCTGGGCCCCTACTTCCCGGCCATCTGGATCCTGCGCAAGGTTCAGGCCCGGCGCCCGCTCGACTCGTTCGTCTGGCGGCACCCGCTGATCACGCTGGCGGTGATCATCCTGCCGGTGGGCATCGTCATCGACGCGATGCTCGAGATGACGCTGGTGCGCACCGGCTTTTATATCTATTCCCAGGTCATTCCGTTCGGGTCGGCCTTCGCCGGCCAGACCTACCAGTTCCCGTTCATCTGGGAAACCGTGATGGTGACTTTCGTGATGATCCCCGCGGGAGTCCTGCTCTACCGCGACGACACCGGCCGCACCGTCGGCGAAAAGCTCGCCCAGGGAGCGCGCATTTTCCCCCGTCGGCCCAAGCTCGCGATGTTCGTGGTGATGTTCGTCCTGATCAACCTCGCCTACTTCGGCTACGGCACCGGCTTCGCCATCATCAAATGGACCAGAACCGCTACCTCCGTCGCCTGCCCGTGGCCGTATCCGGAGGCCAAAGTCTATGACCCGCAAGGCTTTTACGAACGCAACGGTCAGCCGGGCCCGTATTCGGTGGGCATCTGGTCGACCTGGATGAGCGCGCAACCGCACGGCCGCCCGGACGTGACGCCGCCGGCCGATGGTGGTCGCTGTGGACCGGCGCATGGGTGAGCCCCCTGCCGTCGTCATCACCGGCGCGTCTCGCGGGCTGGGCCTCGCGTCGGCCGCGCACCTGTATCGGCAGGGGTGGCGGGTGCTGGCCGCGATGCGCTCACCGGATTCCGGACTGGCAGCTCTGCGATCGAAGTGCAGTGCCGCAGATGGTGATTCGCGGCTGATCCCGGTTCAGCTGGATCTTACCGACCAGGCATCCGTCGAGGCCGCGGCCAAGGCGATAGAGGAGGCCGTCGGCCCGCCGCGGGCGCTGGTGCACAATGCGGGCATATCCGCGGCCGGGACGGTCGAGGAGACGCCGATCGACCTGTGGCAGCGGATGTTTGCGACCCATGTGTTCGGGCCGGTGCTGCTGACCAAGGCGCTGTTGCCGGCAATGCGCGCCGCGGGCCAAGGGCGCATCGTGATGATCTCCAGCCAGGGCGGCGTGCGCGGCATGCCGGAGATCGCGGCGTACTCCGCGGCCAAGGGCGCGCTCGAGCGGTGGGCCGAATCGTTGGCCTCCGAGGTGGCGCCGTTCGGACTCGGCGTCACCGTCTTGGTTGCCGGAACCTTCGACACCGACATCATCACCGACGCCGGAACGTCGGATCACCGTGACCTGTCCGGGCCGTACGCCGCGCTGCACGGCAAGGTCGACCGGCGCGGCCGGGCGGCCATGCGATTGGCGCGCCCGCCCGAGCAGTTCGCCGCGGCGCTGGCCGGCGCGCTGGAAGACCGCTCGCCCTTTGCCCGGCGCGCCGTGGGTCCCGACGCCCGGATGCTGATGGTTGCCAACCGGCTGCTTTCCGGTAAGGCTCTCCATAGGGTGACCCGGCTGGCGCTGGGCCTCCCGCGTCCAGGCACGCTGGGCGCCGCCCGTTCTGCAGAAAGCGACTAAAGATGGCTGACACCGTCCGGTTCGAATCCAGGATGATGATCGACGGCAAGCTCGTCGACGGACAGGCGGGCACCTTCACCAACATCAACCCGGCCACCGAGGAGCCGATCGGGGAGGTCGCCGACGCGTCGCAGGCGGATATGCACCGGGCCATCGACGCGGCCCGGCGAGCCTTCGACGAGACCAACTGGTCGACCAATCGCGCGTTGCGCAAGCGCTGCCTGGAGCAATTGCAAGAGGCCATCGAGGCCGAACGGGAGGAGCTGCGCGAGGAGCTCATCGCCGAAGCCGGCGCGCCCCGGGCGATCACCTACGGTCCGCAACTGGATGCGCCGCTGGCCGACGCGCTGCGCTATCCCGCCAAGCTGATCGACGAATACCCCTGGGAAATCGACCTGGGCGACGCGCTGGTCAGCATCACCGGGCAGATGACCAGCCGCAAGCTCTGGCGGGAACCGGTCGGAGTGGTCGGAGCAATCGTGCCGTGGAACTTCCCGTTCGAGGTCACCATCAACAAGCTCGGCCAGGCGCTGGGCACCGGAAACACGGTGGTGCTCAAACCGGCGCCGGACACCCCGTTCAACGCCACCCGCCTGGGCCGACTGATCGCCGAAAAGACCGACATCCCACCGGGAGTCGTCAACGTCGTCACCGCGTCGGATCACCTGGTCGGCGAAGAGCTCACGTTGTCGCCCAAGGTCGACCTGATCTCGTTCACCGGCTCGACCGTCGTCGGGAAACGGATCATGGAAAAGGGCGCGGCGACGCTCAAGCGGCTGTTCCTCGAACTTGGCGGCAAGTCGGCCACCATCGTCTTGGAGGACGCCGAGTTCGGGTTGGCGTGTGCGATCGGCATCGCGCCGTGCATGCATGCCGGGCAGGGCTGCGCCAACCCGACCCGGATGCTGCTGCCGCGGTCCCGCTACGACGAGGGTGTGGCGATCCTCAAGAGCATCTACGACAACGTCATGCCGGGCGATCCGCAAGACCCGGCCACGTTGTGCGGACCGGTGATCTCCGACAAGCAGCGCAAGCGGGTGCTCGGTTATATCAGCAAGGGAGTCGAGGAGGGCGCCACCTGCCTGGTCGGCGGCCCCGACGCCGCCACCGGTTTCGACAAGGGATTCTATGTCCGGCCAACGCTTTTCGTCGACGTCGATAACTCCATGACGATCGCCCAGGAGGAGATCTTCGGCCCGGTGCTGTCGGTCATCGGATTCGACGACGAGGAAGACGCGATCCGGATCGCCAACGACAGCGTGTACGGGTTGGCCGGCAACGTGATGTCGGGTTCGCTGGAGCACTCGCTGGCGGTCGCCCGGCGGCTGCGGGCCGGCTTCATCGGTGTGCAGGGCGCCGCGCCGTACGGCGCCGACACCCCGTTCGGCGGCTACAAGGACAGCGGGGTAGGCCGGCAGAACGGGATCGCCGGGTTCGACCAGTACACCCAGATCAAGTCGGTGGGCTATCCGGCTACCTGAAGGGGGTGCGCATGCAGCTGTTCGACGATCTCGAGGATTTCGGGGCCTTCGACGACGTGGTCTCCGGCGACGTCCGGGATCCCTACACCGAGCTGGCCCGGTTGCGGCGCGAGGAACCGGTGCAGCGCATCGACTTCTCGGCCATGCCGCACGAGGAATCCAAGCCCGTCTTCATCGTCTACCGCCATGAAGACGTCGCGCAGTTGCTGCGGGACAACGAGACGTTCTCGTCGGCGATCATCATCGATGCCTTCGGTGACGTGCTGGGCCGCCACGTCATGCTCGGCATGGACGAGCCCGAACACGGCCGCCATCGCGCCCTGGTGGCAAAAGCGTTCTCGCAGAAGGCATTGGCGCGCTGGGAGGACGGATTGGTCAGGCAGGTCGGCAACGAGCTGATTGACCGGTTCGCCGGCCGCGGCCACGCCGATCTGGTCAAGGAGTTCACCTTTCCCTATCCGACGCAGATCATCGCCGGTCTGCTAGGGCTGCCGCGCGAGGACTATCCGCAGTTTCAGCGCTGGTCGATCTCACTGCTCAGTTTCACTGTCAACCCGGAGCGGGGCCGCGCCGCTTCGCAGGCTTTGCAAGAGTACTTCGCGCCGATACTCGCCGCGCGGCGCCGGGAACCGCGCGACGATCTGATCAGCGGCCTGGCCCAGGCCGAGATCGACGGGGAGAAGCTCTCCGATGAGGAGATCTTCTCCTTCCTGCTGCTGCTGCTTCCGGCCGGCGTGGAAACAACCTACCGCTCGCTGGGCAACATGTTGCTCGGATTGCTGTGCAGCCCAGAGCAACTCGACGCCGTCCGAACCGACCGCTCGTTGCTTCCGCAGGCGATCGAGGAGGCGGTTCGCTGGGAACCGCCGCTGCTGACCATCACCCGCGTCGCCACCCACGACACCGAGTTGGGCGGGGTGCCGATTCCGGCCGGCTCCTCGGTGATGCCGATGCTGGGTGCGGCCAACCGGCAGGAGGACCGCTACCCCGATCCGGATCGGTTCGACATCTTCCGCCCGCCCAGGGCGCACATCGGCTTCGGCCACGGCGTGCACGTCTGCCTGGGCATGCATCTGGCCCGGCTGGAGATGCGGGTGGCGCTGAACCTGATGTTCGACCGGTTGCCCCGCCTGCGTCTTGATCCCGCGGGTGACGATCCGCATATCCGCGGCCAGGTATTCCGGTCGCCGACGTCGCTTCCGGTGCTATTCGATACGACTTGCCCCGGGGTGTCCTGATCGGGCCTATCCCGATCGTCCTCTTGATGAGATCCGGGAACAGCCCGGATGATCATCTTCGACAGGAGGACACCATGCCGCAATACGCCGCACTGACCTACACCAGGGACGTCGACTGGTCAGCCCCCGAGCAGGCCGCCGACATGGCCGACTACATGAAGTTCGGCCAGGACCACGCCGCAGTGATCCGCGGGGGCGCAGCGCTGTATCCGACCGCGACCGCGACGACGGTGCGGGTCACCGGCGCCCGCGGCGGTGGCGTCGTCACCAGCGACGGTCCGTACGCCGAAACGAAAGAAGCCCTCACCGGCTTCTACCTCATCGAGGCGGCCGACTTGGACGGGGCGCTGCGGATCGCCGCCGAGATCCCGGCGGCCTGGGACGGTGCCGTCGAGGTGCGTCCCATCATCGATTTCGGTTGACCGCGGAATCGGCTCTCGCCGAGACGGTCCGGATGGAGGGGACCCGCATTCTGGCGACCCTCGTCCGGACGCTCGGCTCGCTGCAGGTCGCCGAGGACGCGGTGCAGGAAGCGGCATTACGCGCGCTGCGGGACTGGCCGCGCAACGGTGTGCCCGACGAACCGCGGGCCTGGCTGACGGTGACCGCGCGGCGGGTCGCGATCGACCTGCTGCGACGTGAGGGCGTTCGAGCGCAAAAGGAGCGTGCCAGCGTGGAGCTCGCGGTCCCCGATCTGCCGCCCGACAGCATGGTGGCCGATGACCGGCTGCGGCTGATCTTCACCTGTTGTCATCCGGCGCTGGGGCTTTCGGCTCAGGTGACGCTGGCGTTGCGCACCTTGTGCGGCCTGTCCCCGGCACAGATCGCGACGGTGTTGCTGACCAGCGAAGCGGCCGTCGCCAAGCGCCTGACCCGCACACGCGCCAAGATCGCCCGGGCCGGCATCCCCTATCGGGTGCCGGCCGACGAAGAGCTGCCGGCCCGGGTGGCGGCGGTGTGCGCGGTGGTGCACACGTCCTACACGATTGCCCACACCACGGCCGGCGGCGACCGGCTGACCGACGTCGACGGCACTCGCGAGGCACTGCGCCTGGCGCGGCTGGTGCACCAGCTGATGCCCGACGAACCGGCGCCGATGGCGGTGTTGGCGCTGCTGCTGGTGACCGAATCCCGGCGCGCCGCACGGCTCGACGACGCCGGCGATCCGGTGCCGCTGTCCGAGCAGGACCGCTCGTCGTGGGACGCCGGCGCGATCGCTGAAGGGCTCGGGCTGCTGGATGAATCGCTGCGCCGCACGGGCACGGTCGCCGATCCCTACCAGCTGCAGGCCGCGATCGCGGCCGAGCATGCCCGGGCCGCGTCGTATGAAGCCACCGACTGGGCCGAGATCGTCCGGCTCTACGACCTGCTGTTGTCGGTGCAGCCGAGCGCTCCCGCTGGGCTGGCCCGGGCGGTCGCCGTCGCCGAATCAGGCGGGCCCGCGGCGGGTTTGGCGGAGCTGGACGAACTCGAGCCGGATCAGCGCTGGCATGCCGTCCGGGGTGAACTGCTGGCCCGTCAAGGTAAATTCGCCGAGGCGGTCGCGGCGACACGGCTGTCGCTGACCGATGCGATCACCATGCCGGAACGCCGATACCGCCAGCGGCGCATCGCCGAATGGTCTGCGGGACGAGAAGTGACATGAAAGTCGATGTGACAAGCGAGATACTGATCGCCCGGCGGCGCGCCGAAGTCTTTGGCTATGCCTGTGATCCGGACAACGCTAAGGCGTGGTACGCCAATATCACAGCAGCACAATGGAAAACACCGAAGCCGTTAACCGTCGGCTCGCAGTGTGCCTTTACCGCAAGGTTTCTCGGTCGGACGCTGAGCTATACCTATGAGGTGGTAGACCTGCGGCCGGGCACCAGGTTCGTGATGCGCACCGCGGAAGGACCGTTTCCCATGGAGACGACCTACGTGTGGGAAGACGGCCCGAACGGTACGACCAAGATGATCCTGCGCAATCGCGGTGAGCCGTCAGGGTTTTCCGGACTTGCGGCACCTGTTTTGGCGAAGGCGATCAAGCGGGCCAACGGCAAGGACCTCGCCCGGCTCAAGGCGGTGCTGGAATTGGCGACCTAACCCTCGGGTAGCTGCAGGTTGTCGTGGCGCGCCCAGATATCGGCTCGGTCGCAGCTGCGAGCCGCAAACCCACCAAGAGGCGCGCTCGAGACCCGGGGTCCTCTCGACGACCTGATGCGCTGAGTCCTTACTCCACATCGGCAACGGGTCAGGAGGCGCATAGGACTTGGAACATGCCCCACACTGAAGGACCGTCGGTGGACTGGCCCGCGATTGACAGAACTGTGCGGCCACATTGGTTGCGGACTGGATACGCGTTCTTTCCTTATGCCGCACAGCAGTCCGGTCAGTGGTGGGTGCTGCGACTTAACCACGGATTCCCGGAGCACGAACTGTACACCTTGTTCATCGACGGCAGGCCCGTTGCCGACATCACGGCCAAACCCGATGACCGATCCCCATTGGTCGCCAGCGTGGCTGCCCTTAAGCCGTTCGATCAGGCGGCCGCCGAGCCGGTTCTTGATGTCGGTGCGGCCGCGGCGGTGGTAAGGACCGTCTCGCGCTATGCCAACTACGGCAGCGAATACGACGAACCCTGTGGCTTCTGCTCCGACAACTACGACGGCATGGCGCGCATCTAGTCGGGTTGCGCCAGAATGAGATTCAGGCGCCGGATATCGCCCGAATCGTCTGAGACAAGATCTGATCACTCCCGAACCTGTCGAAATTAGCCTGCTTGGTTGGCTACGCGTCAAGTTTGTGGGGCCGGAGTCTGCGGTCTGAGTACGGCCTGGCGCGGTGGCGTTCGAATTGTGATCACTTACGCATTGGCCATCACCGGGCCGCCCTGATACGAAATGATCGCAGTCTGCCCCAGCGCTTCCGCCCTCAATCGACCACGGAGTGCGTTATTTGGTCGTTAGCAACCTCCAGCGTTCTGCAGCCCACACTCTCGAAGGTCCTGGCGTCCAGCGCACCGTTCTTCACAATTTGGTGCGGTCTCAAAAAGCTGTGAGATCAGCACCTGTCGTTGGGTGACTTTGCTCAATCGAGACGAGAACCAAGACGCACCAAGGGGTTTCGGCGCTGACGACGATCGAAGCAATCCGCAATGTAGGTGCAGCTAGTTCGCTGCTGATTGGCTATTTCGGAGGAGAGCCCGGGACAACTTCGCCCACGCCAAAACGGAATGCACCATCGTGGGGTCAGCTTCGGGAGTCCCGGGCTTTCTTGCCGACGAACACTGATAACCCGCCAATCATCGCAGCTGTGACCAAATATGTGATGTCAGAGCCGGTAGGCCGGTGCAGACACCAGTCGATGACGGTCATGGCACCCAAAGCGGTCAGCAGTAATGTCAACGTGATCCAGGCTCGCCGTGATCGTGCCGGGGCGGCGATGATCAAACCGACCCCGGCTGCCGCGATAATCAGCGGTAGGTAGCTCATTTGCACTGTTGTGGAAGCGGGTGTTCTTTTCGGGTTTCGTTGAGGAACTCGCCCACGCCGCCCATGAAAGCTCCGCCGATCGCACCTTGGACGGCTCCCACGCCCTCGGTCGGTACTCCTGCAGCCAGACCCCCTAAGACCGCGCCCCCGAGCGTCGCGCCCCCGAGATTTTGCAACAGGCTTTGCTGCTGCTCATCGAATGCTTGCTGGCAGGCGACGCTGCCCGGACCGGTCGCGGGCCGTGGCGCCGGCGGTGGGGATGCGGGCATCGGCGGACCCGGCTGCGCAGGCGCTGGCGGTGCCGTGAGGGCCTGCTCGTACTGCGGCAGGAACGCGGGCTGGGGCGCCGGCGGCGTTCCGTCAGGGGTGTCCCACGGCGCGAATGGGGGCGGGGGGCTAGTGCCGCCGTCTTGTTTGAGGTCGACCAACCGGATTCCATTGCGCTGGGTGGCGGGAGCTTGCGGGACAGGGGTGGAGATCGGGTTTTCCGCAAAGCTGACGCTGCTGAGACCTGCGGTGGTGGCGGTAAGTTGGCCTGCAACCTTGGCCTCTGCCCCGTCGAGCTGTTCTGCGCGCAAGCGGATGTCACCGGCGAAAGCTTGCGCCTGAGCCTGTCGGGCGGCCTGCTCCGCGGCCGTCCTGCTCGTGTGTGCGTCAGTGACCGATAAGTCTTCGCCGACAGCGAATCCCGCATTCTGGGCGTCCTCAACGGCATACAGGACTCTTCGCTGGGCCGCACCGATCTCGCTGGCGCCATTGCGCGCAATCCCGGCTGCCTGACGCAACAGATCGGCTTTGGCACTGACAATCGGCAGGTCGGCGCTGGTTCGTTGCCGCAGCCCGTCACCACCAGCGCCATGCCAGGCAATGGCATAAGACTGGTTTCGCATCTGCAGGAACGCGTCTTCCCACTGATCGGCGGTCTTGGTCCAGTAGCCGGCTGTATCGATTAGATGCTCGATGCTCCATGCCCGGATTTGCGACAGGGTGGCCGGCATCTAAACCACCGTCACCTGCGTCACGGCGGCCATCTCGGCGGCCGCCGTCGTCTCTTGATGGGCGTAACCTGCCGCCGCCGCAGTCACCGCGGCAGCCGTAGCCTGAGTTCGGGTGCCAAATTCCGCCGCAGCACCGCCGATTGCTGCGTTGATACCACTCACCGCCGCCGTCGTTGCTTGGAATGGCTGGCCCGGTGACGGCGGCGTGTTCCAGCGGCGAGTTGGGCACCGAGGCCCTGCCATTGGCTGGCCGTAACCCCTAGCTGCCCATGGACGACCTGCAATTCATCCGATCCCACGCGGGCGAGTCTAAATCGAGGCCACCTGGAGGGCTACTCAGACCGCTTCAAGACCGACGAAGGTTAGGACACCACCTCTTGGGGCCAAAGGCAGGGCCCGACCATTCCGAACCCAGATCTGAGATGTGGCCGATCAGAACGCCTGATGCCCGGGCGGGGTCGCTTCTTCATCGACACGTACTCGCCGTGTCCGGGCTCCCAGCTTCGAGTCGTTCAGGAAACTGTCGATGAGCCGAACCGGTCCACCGATACAGGTCCAATCGTCCTCCCAGAGGGTGGATAGCAGCCAGGATCGATCCGCCGGGAAGATCAGGTCCGGTAGGCGGGTAGACCGTGGTGACCATGAGTCGTCGCCGCGCCAGCTGGCGGCCTGCTCCGGTCCGGCCTTCACAAACACGTACGGCCAATCTGCATACATGCGCACCCTCGGAGCGTCGGGAAAGACGACGTCGGAGCAACCGGTATCGAGGTACCCAATCCACCACTGCTGGGCGGACGACTGCCTGCTGAGCAGCGCGACCACAGCCCGCTCGTGCGCGAATTGCTCTTCCGGGGTTTCTGGCAGTACCACGGTGGCGTAGTCGTCGAACACCGGCGGGATCGCCGAGGTGATGCTGAGGCCGATGGACGTGGCTGCGTCAATCCACGCGACATCCGCAGGCGTGCCGAGCAGCCAGCTCCGGTCATCTCGGATGACGCGACTCACCGCACCGACCAACACCGATAGCGCGCTCGCACCAAATCATCATCGCCACATCGTGGGGGATTTCGCCGGCCACCACGCGGCGACACAAAGACCGATCGCCCCGGGCGTCAAGGCGGCGACCTAGCCTGGAGTCCGACCCCCGCCCCTGCCCGCTGATTACATTGGTTAACAATGTACTCAATATCACTCTGTCAAAGGAGACATAGTCATGGCTGAAGCCGTCATCGTCGAGGCGCTACGTTCACCGATCGGAAAGCGCAACGGCGGGCTGTCCGGGGTGCACCCGGCTGACCTGTCCGCCCAGGTCCTCAACGGTCTGGTGCACAAGGCCGGCATCGACCCCGAGCTCGTTGACGACGTCATCTGGGGCTGCGTGATGCAGGCCGGCGAGCAGGCCCTCGACATCGCCCGCACCTCGCTGCTGGCCGCCGGCTGGCCCGAGACGGTCCCCGGGGTGACCGTGGATCGCCAGTGCGGGTCAAGCCAGCAGTCGGTGCACTTCGCGGCGGCCGGGGTCGCGGCCGGCCACTACGACGTCGTCGTCGCCGGCGGGGTGGAGTCGATGTCACGCACCCCGATGGGGTCGTCGCTGGCCAACGGCGGACGGCCCTATCCCAAGTCCTTCCTGGACCGCTACGAAGGCAAGATCCCCAACCAGGGCATTGGTGCGGAGATGATCGCCGAGCGGTGGGGCCTCGACCGCCTCGCGCTCGACGAGTTCTCCCTCGGATCGCACGAAAAGGCCGCAGCCGCACAGGATTCCGGTGCCTTCGATGACCAGATCGTCGGCATCAAGGACCAGGACGGCAATACTGTCCTCAAAGACGAAGGCATCCGCCGCGGCACTCCGATGGAGAAGATGGCGTCGCTGAAGCCGGCGTTCAAGGAAGACGGCGTGATCCATGCCGGCAACTCCTCGCAGATCTCCGACGGCTCGGCCGCGCTGCTGTTCATGTCCGCAGAGAAGGCGAAGTCGTTGGGGCGCAAGCCGATCGCGAAGGTGCACACCGTGGCGCTAGCTGGGGCCGACCCGGTGATCATGCTGACCGCGCCCATCCCGGCCACCCAGAAGGTGCTCAAGCGCTCCGGTCTGTCCATCGGCGAGATCGGCGCATACGAGGTCAACGAGGCGTTCGCCCCGGTGCCGCTGGCCTGGCTGCGCGACATCGGCGCCGACGAGAAGAAGCTCAACCCCAACGGCGGCGCAATCGCACTCGGCCACCCGCTCGGCGGGTCGGGCGCGCGCTTGATGACCACCCTGCTTTACCACATGCGCGACAAGGGAATTCGCTACGGCCTGCAGACAATGTGCGAGGGCGGCGGTCAGGCCAACGCCACCATCCTGGAGCTGCTGTGACCCAAGCCGATGGCCAGCCGGGGGCGCTGGTCGAGCGCCGCGGCAATGTCATGGTCATCACGATCAACCGGCCCGAGGCCCGCAACGCGGTCAACGGCGCTGTCAGCAGCGCCGTCGGGGATGCCCTGGACGAAGCCCAGCACGACCCCGACGTGCGGGCGGTGGTGATCACCGGCGCCGGCGACACGTCGTTCTGCGCCGGCGCCGATCTCAAGGCGATCGCCCGCCGGGAGAACATCTACCACCCCGACCACGCGGATTGGGGCTTCGCCGGTTACGTGCACCATTTCATCGACAAGCCCACCATCGCCGCGGTCAACGGCACCGCCCTGGGCGGCGGCACCGAACTGGCGCTGGCCAGCGACCTGGTGGTGGCTCACGAACGGGCCAAGTTCGGGTTGCCGGAGGTCAAGCGCGGACTGATCGCCGCTGCCGGTGGCGTCTTCCGGATCGTGAACCAGCTGCCCCGCAAATTGGCGATGGAACTGCTGTTGACCGGCGAGCCGATCACCGCAGCCGACGCCTACGACTGGGGCCTGATCAACCAGGTCGTCAGGGAGGGTGCGGTGCTGGACGCCGCGCTGACGCTGGCCGCGCGGGTGACCGTCAACGCGCCGCTGTCGGTGCAGGCCAGCAAGCGCATCGCCTACGGGGTCGACGACGGCGTCATCACCGACGAAGAAGCGGGCTGGCAGCGCACCATGCGCGAGATGAGTTCGCTGATCCGATCCGAGGACGCCAAGGAAGGGCCGTTGGCGTTCGCCGAGAAGCGGGAGCCGATCTGGAAGGCGCGCTGAGTCGCCAGTCTCAATTGCCCGGCTATGCGCGACACCGTTCGTTGTCGCGCATAGCCGGGCAAGCGAGCAGCCCCCACCCGAAGAGACCAATGTTGCGGATGTGGCCAACCTGCCCCCCGCGCTCGTTCACTGCGCAAGCGTGTTAACCGCCCACCGGAAAACCGAGGGCAGCACCGCACCAGCCGGCACGATGGCCCGGCGTGCCGGGTAAGGCGTGCTGGCCAGCACCAGACTCCGGGTGAGCCACCGGTAGTTGCGGGTAACCCGGTGCCAGGCAGCCTCATACGACGCGGGTGCGTCGTCGACGATGGCCTGGACGGCCGCGGCCGCCTGCTTGACGGCGAGGCTGATGCCCTCACCGGTCAGGGCGTCTTCGTAGCCGGCCGCGTCGCCCACCAACAGCACCCGCCCGGCGACGCGGCGGGACACCACCTGCCGCAGTGGGCCGCAGCCGCGTGCGCGCCCGGGTTCGGCGTCTTGCAAATGATGGGAAAGCCAGGGAAACCACGAAAGTTCGGGACGCCGACGGGACAGGATCGCCACGCCCACCAGGTCCGGTTCCACCGGCGTCACGTACGCCTCACCCCAGCGCGACCAGTGCACTTCGACGAACTCCGACCACGCCGGCACCCGGTAATGCCAGCGCACCCCGTAGCGCCGTGGGCTACCCGCCGTCGCGGTGATTTCGACCGCCCGCCGCACCCCCGAGTGCAATCCATCGGCCGCCACCAGCCACCTCGCGCGCACACCGGCGGCCGTCACACCGTGGGCGTCCTGCGACACACCGGTCACCCGGGTCCGAATCCATTCGGTGTCTTGTTCTTTGGCCCGCGCCGCCAACGCCGCGTGCAACGTGGTGCGCCGCACACCGCGGCCCGGACCGCTGCGAAACCGCGCCTCGGCGCGGCGATTTTCGCTGACGTAGGCGATGCCGTGGAACGGCATGCCGGCCGGGTCGACGTCGAGCGCTGTCAGTTCGGCCAGACCGCCGGGCATCAGTCCCTCGCCGCAGGCCTTGTCGATCGGGCTCTCCCGGGGATCGGCGACGATGACCGAAAGTCCGTGCCTGCGTGCGTGTAATGCCGTGGCGAGACCTCCCGGGCCGCCGCCGACGATCAGCAGGTCGGTGTCGTAGGTCATGAATAGCCCAAGACGGAGTTCTCCACCCGCAGGCGCACCGTCAACAACATGGCGTTGGCCACGGTGAAACCGAGCGCGGTCAGCCATGCGGTGTGCACCATCGGCAGCGCGAACCCTTCGGCCACCACTGCAACATAGTTCGGGTGGTGCATCAGCCGGTAGGGCCCCCGCCGCACCAACGGCTCGTGCGGCAGCACGATGACCCTGGTGTTCCAGCGTCGTCCCAGCGACTTGACGCACCACCAGCGCAGGCCCTGGCTCAACACCAGCACACCGACCATCGGCCACCCCAGCCACGGGATGAACGGCCGGTGCAAAGCCCAGGGTTCGACGAGGCAGCCGAGCAGCAGCGCGGTGTGCAGAATGACCATCACCACGTAGTGGGGACGCCCAAACTCCTTGCCGCCCTGGGCGAAAGACCAGCGCGCGTTGCGCCTGGCCACGATCAGCTCGGCCAGTCGTTCCATGCCGACGGCCAGGATCAGCAGGTAATACATCGGCTACCAGCCGAGCAGTACGAATTCGGAAGAAAAACCCGGGCCCATGGCGATCATGATCCCAAACGATCCCGGTGGCGGCGGCGGATCGGCCATGGTGGCCCTAAGCACGTCCAGCACCGACACCGACGACAGGTTGCCATTGTCGCGCAATGAGTCTCGGGTGCGATCCAGGGCGTGAACGGGTAGCTCGAGCGCATTCTCGACGGCGTCGATGACCCTGGGCCCGGCCGCGTGCAGCACCCACGTCGACACGTCTGCGGTGGTCAGACCATGGTCGCCCAGGAAATTGCGGATATCGTCGGCCACGTATTTCTCCACGACGGTCGCCACCTCGACGGACAACACGATCCGGAACCCGTCACTGCCGATCTCCCAGCCCAGTACGTCCTCAGTGTCGGGATAGGTGCGGCTGCGGCTGGCCAGTAGCCTGGGCCCGGCCCGCAATCCGGAAGCCAGCTCGGCGCCGGTCGCGACGACCGCGGCGGCGCCGTCACCGAACAGGCTGGACGCGACGAGATTGGCCACCGAGTGGTCGTCACGCTGAACGGTCAGCGAGCACAGTTCCACCGCCAGCAGCGCTGCGACCTGGTTGGGGAAGCCCCGCAGATAGTCATGCACGCGCGCTACCCCGGCGGCGCCGGCCACGCAGCCCAACCCGAACAGCGGAATGCGTTTGACGTCCTGGCGCAGCCCCACCCGGGTGGCCAATCGCGCTTCCAGGGTCGGCACGGCCAGCCCGGTCACCGTCGTCGAAAAGATGACATCGACATCCGCGGGCTTGACCCTGGCGTCATCGAACGCCGCCAGCAGTGCCCGCTCACCCAGGTCGAGGGCGACGTCGACCCAGGCGTCGTTTGCTTCGGTGAAGCCGCTCAGATGGCCGTAGCGTGACAACGGCAGCGCGGTATGGCGTGCGGTGACTCCGCTGCTATTGGCGAACCGGCGAAACTCCGGGCCGGCAAAGGTCGTCAGCGCACCGATGGTTTCGTCCTGGCTGTACCGGTGTTGTGGGAATGTCACCGCCACGCCGGCTACCGACGGGCTCATTGTCGTCGATGTCCGATCGGCCGCCGGCGCCTGCGCACCGAGGCACGCCGGCCTACCCCCTGTGAATGTATTCATGTGGGGAGTCACGTCGCCGCTGCCGGATCGGTTCAGAGTTCGCAAAATAAGATAGCCGACCTGTAGCGATGCCCAAGGGGTCAAAGCCGGCCAGCCAGCCCGGTGCACCGGCGGCACCAGAAGGCCGCTGCCCCCACTGCCCCTGTCGCGACGCCAGTTGCCCCCGGTGCCGGCGAGCAGGAACCAGCCACTGGACAGAGATAGCCGGCTGCCAATCCCCGCTGACGCTACGATCCCCGGATGGCCGACCAGGAGCCATGTGACGGGGACCAACCGGACCAGATCGACGACGACATGCCCGACACGGGGGAGGATGAATCGACCCCGGCGAGGCGCGTTGCCGGTTGGCAACGCGCGTTGCGATGGGTGGCCTGGCTAACCTTCCTGGGCCTGGCGATCGCCAACTGCGACCGCGAATCCTTCGGTCCGCTGGAGTTGTTGGCGCTGGCTGCGGCGATCGGCATCAGCGCCTGGTGCCTGGCCACGCCGCTGGGCGGGGCCCTGGTGGCGATGGACGAAGCGGCCGACGTGCACGGGACTTTTGTTTCCCGGACGAACTGGGGGTTGCTGTTGATCGGTGTGGCCCTCACGGTTGGCGGCAGTGGCGCCATCGGCGCAATCGTCTGCGACCTGTCCACCGGTCGCGCGACCGTCCATGACGTGCTGACCGACATCGGGACCTTCGTTGCGGGCTGGACGTCCGAAGCGCTCAGCGGCTGGTCCTATGACGCCCACCTGGAACATACCCATGCCTACGCCCTGTTTGTCCTGGTCGTGCCGGGTCTCCTGCTCCTCTGGTGGAATTTCGTTCCGCTCGTCAAACGGGGATGCGAGTTTCGGGTGGAACCCGATGCTTCGATTTCAGTCCGCGGCCCGCGCGGGTGGGGCCAGCTGCTCGAATACGACCTCGAATACGACTATGCGGCCGTCACTGCCGATGGAACGACGATCCGGTTCACCTCTGCCGGTGACGCGACACCGGCCATTATCCTTCCGCAGGCCCGCGTGTTTTCCCGCGAGACCGGTACGAGGCTGCGTCGTCAAGTGAGCGCAGAGCTATTCCGGCAACGGCTGGCCCGCCACGGCTTCACCATCGAAGTGATCGACGCGAAACGCGGCAGCTTCCGCGGCCGTCGCGGCTTGGGCGCGATGTAGTCGAGCAAACCAGGCGATCGTTGCACCTAATGCATCCACACCCGTTGTCTGGGTTGGCGTGTTGATGACTGCGGGCACATCACGCTCGAGGTGATCGGTTCGACCATGCTTGACGGCCGTTCCGGTGCCGACGCCGTTGCGCGGCTAGCTTGGATGTCATGCGGATTCTGGTCACCGGCGCCACCGGCTACGTCGGGTCGCGTCTCGTGACAGCGCTGGTCGCCGACGGCCACGAAGTCCTGGCCGCGAGCCGGAGCCTGGCCCGACTGTTACGGTTGGGCTGGTTCGACGACGTGACACCGGTGCTGCTCGACGCCTCCGACCCCGCGTCGGCACACGCGGCGATGACCGCCGCGGGTCACGTCGACGTGGTCTACTACCTAGTCCATGGGATCGGTCAGCCGGGCTTCCGCGACAGCGACAACGCCGCGGCCGCCAACGTGGCCGTCGCCGCCCGCGCTGCCGGGGTGCGGCGCATCGTCTACCTGGGCGGCTTCGTGCCCGACGCCCCCGAAAACGAGGCGCTGTCTCAGCACCTGACCAGCAGGGCCGAAGTGGCCACGGCCCTGGCCGTGGAGGACGGCCCGGAACTGGTATGGCTGGGCGCCGCGGTCATCATCGGCGCGGGTTCGACGTCGTTCGAGATGTTGCGCTATGTCGGAGACCGCTTCCCGGTCATGCCGATGCCGAACTGGATGGACAATCCGATCGACCCGATCTCCGTTCGAGATGTGCTGCATTACCTGGTCGCCGCGGCCGACACCGACCGGGTACCAGCGGGCGCCTACGACATTTGCGGCCCCGACACCACGTCCTACCGACGGCTGCTCGAGGTGTACGCCCGCATTTCCGGCAGATGGCACGCGGCGGTGCCGGTGGGCAACAGGCTCGACACCGCGATAACGTCGCGCATCACGGCGGCCGCGCTGCCCATTCCGCCGGGCCTGGCCGCGGACCTGGTCGAATCACTGGATCACCCGATGCGGGCCTCGGCCAGCGGCCTGCGAGACCGGGTGCCCGATCCGCCGGGAGGTTTGCTCGGCATCGAGGATGCCGTCGCGCTGGCCCTGGCCGACGCCCCGCATGCGCCGCCGGCTCCGATCAATGCGCTGGCCGATCCCCATTGCCTCGCGGATTCCGACCCCTCCTGGGCCGGTGGTGATGCGTTGCGCATCCGGCGGCTCGCGTGCGCGGTGACGCCACCCGTCGCACGACCCACGCTGAGGCTGCTGAATGTCGTCCCCGGCCCGCTTGCCGGCGCGCTGCGAACTAGTCTGGACATCCTCACCACCCTGACTCCGAAAGTTCTGTCCGCATGAGCCAGTCCACCGCACCCCGCCCCCGGGCGATCCACGACCTTCGCCGCGCGATGACCAATGTCGCAGTGCCGCATCACGAGTCACCCAAGGTGGTGCTGCGCCGGCGCATCGTGGTCTGCGTGGTGCTGCTGATCGGGGCGGCGGTGCTGGGGCTGTCGATGAGTCGCCGGCCCGGGGAGTCGACGTTTCACTGGCTGACCCTGGCTCTGGCTGTGATATGGGCCGTCGGGGCGCTGGCGTCAGGACCGTTGCATCTCGGCGGCTTCTGCTGGCGGGGGCGCAACCAGCGCCCGGTGATCACCGGGACCACGGTGGGGCTGGTTCTTGGTGGCGTGTTTGTCCTGGGCGGCTTGGTCACCAGGGAAATCCCGGCCGTGTCCGAGCTGACCGTCCGGGTGCTGCGATTTGCCGAGCACGGATCTGTGCTGGTGGTGCTGATCACCTTGGTCAATGGCGTCGCCGAGGAGATGTTCTTCCGCGGTGCGCTCTACACCGCCCTGGGCCGGTTCTATCCGGCACTGCTGTCCACCCTTGTGTACGTCGCGGCCATCATGGCCACCGGCAACCCGATGCTCGGATTCGCCGCGGTCATCCTGGGAACGGTGGGTGCGTGGGAGCGGCGTTTCACCGGCGGTGTGCTGGCACCGATCCTGACCCATGTCGTATGGGGCCTGATCATGGTGCTCGCGTTGCCGCCGTTGTTCGGCGTCTAGATCGCCACCCGGCCGACGCGATGATGTCATGTGCCAGCGCGCGCAGCGCGGTGGTGTAGAGCGGGCGCAGCACCGACCAGTACAACCGCCCCGGGATGCCGCGGGGAAAGACAATCGCCCGTTGCGTGTACCTGCTGCCGTCGGTTCGCCGGGGCGTGACCGTGATCTCCAGCCACGCCGGCCCGGGCAATCGGGTGGCCGTGGCCAGCCGCAATGTGGTCGCGTTGCGTTCTGCCACCGTCCACCGCTGCGGCGAGCGCCGGCATCGCGGCGCCAAGGCCAATGAGTACCACCGGCCACTGTTGGCGGCGTTTTGAGCGGACGCCCAGATGTGTTCGGGTTCGGCGGTGGTCACTGCGGTGCGGACATCGTTGTAGACGATTTCGCCGGCCCACTTCGGGTCGCTGGGCAGCAGGTCAGCGGGCTCGGGGTGCAGCGAGTCCCAGGTCGCGTCCGGCAGTCCGCGGGCCGCGCGCGCGAGCGCCAACGTAACCGCCTGGCGGTAGCCGGTCAGCCCGCCCGGTGGCGGCGCGACGAGGGTGTCGATATCCGAGTTGCGCATCACCGCATCGCATTCCAGCGACTCGATCAATGGGCGCGCCAGGCCGGACGGGATCGGCGTCACCGTGCCGACCCACAGGCTGGCAATGCGCGGCGTCAGAAAAGGTAGCACCAACAGGTAGCGCCGGTGCAGTCCGGCGACCTCGGCATATATCCGCATCATGTCGCCGTACTCCAAGACGTCGGGACCGCCGATGTCCCAGGTCCGAGATGACGGCAGGTCCACCGTGGCCGCCGCGACCAGGTAGTACAGCACGTCCCGAACGGCGATCGGCTGAATTCGGTTGTGCACCCATTTCGGCGTGGTCATCACCGGCAACCGGTCGGTGAGGTGCCTGATCATTTCGAACGACGCCGATCCCGATCCGACCACCACGCCGGCTTGCAGTACGACGGTCTCGATACCGGATTGGATCAGAGCCTCGCCTACCGCTTTGCGCGACTCGAGGTGGGGCGAGAGGTGGCGTCCGTCGGGATGTAGACCGCCGAGATACACCACGCGCCGTACTCCGGCTCGTCGGGCCGCTTCCACGACGTTGCGCACTGCCCTGGCTTCCTCGACGGCGAAGTTCTTGGCGGTGCCCATCGAATGGACCAGGTAATACACCACCTGGACCCCGTCGAAAGCTGCGATGAGCGAATCGACGTCACCGAGGTCGCCCCGGGCCACCTCGGTCCGGTCCCGCCACGGCACGCCCGCCAGCTTGTTCGGGTCGCGGGCCAACGCGCGAACTCGATGGCCCTTGTCCAGCAGGTGCGGCACCAGTCGGGCACCGATATAGCCGGTCGCTCCAGTAACGAGGCAGTTGACCTGTCCAGCCGACAATGGAATCTCCGGGGGTCTTTTTCGTTGTCCACCGTTATTCGGAGCCGCCGCCGGTAAGGATTGCCACTTCGTCCCGGAGTCGGGACGCCGCCCCGTCCGGCCCACTCGCAACGGCAATCAGAGGTCGGTGAAGGTCGGCGTGCGGCGCTGCTGGAATGCCCTTGCGCCTTCGGCGAAGTCGGGTGATCGCAACAGCATCGACTGCCCCGCGAACTCCCGTTCGAGAGCATGGTCCAACTCGGTAAGAGTGGCCGCGTTGATCGCGTCCTTGGTCTTGGCGAACGCGACCGCCGGCCCCGCCAGCAACCTCGAAATGACTTGATCCACTTCCCTTTCGAAGTGCTCGGCCGGATAGACCGCGCTGACCAGGCCCCACGACAGCGCCTCGGCGGCCGGCAATCGCTCCGGCAACAGCGCCATCCGCATGGCCCGGATGCGGCCGACCGCGGCGGCCACCAACGCCGATGCTCCGCCGTCGGGCATCAACCCGATTTTGGTGAACGCCAGCATGAAAAATGCTTCGTCAGAAGCCAATACGAGGTCACACGCCAGGGCAAGGGAAACCCCGACCCCGGCGGCCGGGCCCTGTACCACGGCGACCACCGGATGCGGCAGCGCCGTGATGGCCCGGATCGCCCGGTTGATCTCCGCGATGGTTTCGGTGCGGGACTTGCCGCGGACCACATCCTCGGCGCTCATCCCGGCCCCCGAACTGAAGCCGCGGCCCCTGCCGCCCAAGCGCACCACCCGTACCCGCGCATCGGTGGCCGCGTGCTCCATCGCATCGGCGATGCCCGCCAGCACCGCCGCCGTCAGGGAATTCAGCGTCGCCGGCCGGTCGATGGTCACCGACAGCACACCGTCGGCCAGCTTGACGTCAAGTCCCGCGACTGGCGCCAGCGTGTCGATCCCGTCCTGCGGCGGCATGGGCCTCACCTTAGGTGACCGCAACTGCACGGCTGTCGCGGCCGGCTGCGAAGATGCGAACGACGTCACCGCAGACGAAAGGTCGGTAGATCAATGGCAGGACCGCTGAACGGGTTGCGCGTTGTCGAGCTGGCGGGGATCGGGCCGGGTCCGCACGCCGCGATGATCCTGGGGGATCTGGGTGCCGACGTGGTGCGCATCGACCGCCCGTCAGCTGCTGCCGTCGGCGGCGCAGCCAACGACGCCATGCTGCGCAGCCGGCGCATCGTCACCGCTGACCTGAAGTCCGACCAAGGACGCGAACTCGTCCTCAAACTCGTCGCCAAGGCCGACGTGCTGATCGAGGGCTACCGCCCCGGCGTCACCGAGCGGTTGGGTCTGGGCCCCGAAGACTGCGTCAAAGTCAACGACCGGCTCGTCTACGCCCGGATGACCGGCTGGGGTCAGACCGGGCCGCGCAGCCAGCAGGCCGGTCACGACATCAACTACATCTCGCTGAACGGCATCCTGCACGCCATCGGCCGGGTCGACGAACGTCCGGTGCCGCCGCTGAACCTGGTCGGCGACTTCGGCGGCGGCTCGATGTTCCTGCTCGTCGGCATCCTGGCCGCACTCTGGGAACGCCAGAGCTCCGGTAAAGGTCAGGTCATCGACGCGGCGATGGTCGACGGCTCCAGCGTGCTGGTGCAGATGATGTGGGCGATGCGCGCCACCGGGATGTGGACCGACGTGCGGGGCACCAACATGCTCGACGGCGGCGCGCCCTACTACGACACCTACGAGTGCGCCGACGGCCGCCATGTCGCCGTGGGTGCCATCGAGCCGCAGTTCTATGCCGCCATGCTGGCGGGGCTGGGTCTGGACGCGGCCGACTTGCCACCGCAAAACGACGTGACCCGGTGGCCCGAACTGCGGGCGGTGTTGACCGACGCGTTCGGCCGGCGCGACCGTGACCATTGGGCCAAGGTGTTCGCCGACTCCGATGCCTGCGTGACGCCGGTGCTGGCGTTCGGCGAGGTGCAGACCGACCCGCATATCGCCCAGCGGAACACCTTCTACGACGTGAACGGCGGCCTGCAGCCGCGACCGGCGCCGCGGTTCTCGCGCACCGTGCCGGATCAACCGCGGCCGCCCGTGGCGCCGGTGACCGGCATCGAAGCGGTTCTCGAGGACTGGGTATAGTCCCGACCAACCGGTAGGTCGGGTGCTCGGCGAAAGGACTCGCATGGAAATCAGGGACGCCGTAGCCGTCGTTACCGGGGGCGCATCGGGACTGGGACTGGCCACCACCAAGCGGCTGCTGGATGCGGGGGCGCAGGTGGTGGTGCTGGACCTCAAAGGCGACGATGTGGTGGCCCAGCTCGGTGATCGCGCGCGGTTCGCGCAGGCCGACGTGACCGACGAGGCCGCCGTGAGCGCTGCGCTGGATCTGGCGGAATCGCTGGGGCCGCTGCGCATCGTCGTCAACTGCGCTGGCACCGGTAACGCGGTGCGCGTGCTGGGCCGCGACGGTGTCTTCCCGTTGGCCGCGTTCCGCAAGGTCGTGGACATCAACCTGGTCGGCACCTTCAACGTGCTGCGGTTGGGCGCGGAGCGGATGGCCAAGACGGAACCGATCGGGGAAGAGCGCGGCGTCATCGTCAACACCGCGTCGGTGGCGGCGTTCGACGGCCAGATCGGACAGGCCGCCTACTCGGCGTCCAAGGGCGGCGTGGTCGGCATGACCCTGCCGATCGCCCGCGACCTGGCCAGCCACCTGATCCGGGTGATGACCATCGCGCCCGGACTCTTCGACACCCCGCTGCTGGCCGGCCTACCGGAACCGGCGCGGGAGTCGCTGGGCAAGCAGGTGCCGCATCCGTCGCGTCTGGGCAACCCCGATGAGTACGGGGCGCTGGCCGTGCACATCATCGAAAACCCGATGCTCAACGGTGAAGTCATCCGTCTGGACGGCGCCATCCGGATGGCGCCACGCTAACGGCCGGAAACGGAAAACCCCCCGCAATTGCGGGGGGCTCACGTAGGGGAAAAGCATTCAGTTATCGGCGAAACCATCTACTGATGGCAGGTTCGGCAATGAGTAACCGTGCAAGCATGCCCATGGTGTGCCTCAGCTTGCCGTAGGCAGCGGGTGCCAGTCTTCGAGCTGCTCGGAGGTCTCGCCTTCCACCAGCATGTCGCCGTGGTAGAGAGCCTCGAAGTCGGCTTTGATGACGTCGGCACTCGAGTCGTCGATCCACATGTCACTGAGCGTAGGAGTCAGCCTTAAGGAATCGCTGAGTCACGATTCGGAAAATGGTGGCAATTCTTACCGGTGGGTAGGGTGTCGCGGCCGGGAAATGAATGCCGTTCAGGCGGCGCTTTCGCCTCCCGGTGAACCGTAGCGGTACCCCGGTTCGTGAGTAGGGCAGGCGTTGTTTGACGCCTGTAAGTTACCGCTGATAAGTTACCGCGGATACGGTGGGCCGCTCGGGGACGGCCAGCGCCGGCGCTGGAGGGGACGCACCATGTTGCAGGGGATCGCACGACTCGCCATAGCGGCGCCGCGCCGAATCATCGGAGTTGCGTTGCTGGTGTTCCTGGCCGCAGCGGTCTTCGGCATACCGGTCGCCAACAGCCTGTCGCCAGGGGGTTTCCAGGACCCCGACTCTGAATCGGCACGTGCCATCACCGTGCTGACCAACAAGTTCGGCCAGAGCGGGCAGCAGATGCTGATCTTGGTGACCGCTCCGGCCGGGGTCGGCAGCGAGGCCGCTCGCACGGTCGGTACCGACGTCGTCGGCCAGCTGCAGCGGTCGCCGTTGGTCTACAACGCGACATCACCGTGGACGGGGCCGCCGCAGGCCTCTGGCGACCTGGTCAGCACCGACGGCAAGTCGGGGTTGATCGTGGTCAACATCAAGGGCGGCGAGAACAACGCGCAGAAGAACGCCCAGACGCTGGCCGACGAAATTGTCCACGACCGTGACGGTGTCACCGTCCGCGCGGGCGGGTCGGCCATGGAGTACGCCCAGATCAACAAGCAGAATCAAGCGGACCTGCTGGTGATGGAGGCGATCGCGATTCCGCTCAGCTTCCTGGTGCTGGTGTGGGTTTTCGGTGGGCTGCTGGCAGCGGCGCTGCCGATGGCGCTGGGCGCCCTGGCCGTGGTCGGCTCGATGTCGGTGCTGCGACTGGTGACGTTCACCACCGATGTGTCGATCTTCGCCCTCAACCTGAGCACCGCAATGGGTCTGGCCCTGGCCATCGACTACACCCTGCTGATCATCAGCCGCTATCGCGACGAGCTCGCCGAGGGCAGTGACCCGCACGAGGCGCTGATCCGGACGATGGCTACGTCCGGTCGCACGGTCCTGTTCTCGGCGACCACGGTGGCGTTGTCGATGGCGGCCACAGTGGCGTTTCCGATGTACTTCCTGAAGTCGTTCGCCTACGCCGGTGTGGCAACTGTCGCCTTCGTGGCGACCGCGTCGATCGTGATCACTCCGGCCGCGATCGTGCTGCTGGGTCCCCGCCTCGACGCGTTGGACGTTCGCCGCCTGATACGCCGCATGCTGGGTCGCCCCGAGCCGGTGCACAAGCCGGTAGAGCAACTGTTCTGGTATCGGTCCACCAAGTTCGTCATGCGCCGGTGGTTGCCGATCGGTCTGGCGGTGGTCGCGCTGCTGGTGCTGCTGGGACTCCCGTTCTTGTCGGTGAAGTGGGGTTTCCCGGACGACCGGGTGCTCCCGCGTACGGCTTCTGCCCATCAGGTGGGTGATGAGCTGCGCAAGAACTTCGCCCATGACCTGGCGATGGCTGTTCCGGTCGTCGTCCCCGATGCCCGCGGTCTGACTCCGGCCGACCTTGACGGCTATGCCGCCGACCTGTCGCGGGTACCCGACGTGTCGTCGGTGACCGCCCCGAGCGGAACGTTCGTCGGCGGGAACAAGGTGGGCCCGCCGGCGGGAGCCACCGGGTTTGCCGACGGCAGCGCGTTCCTGACCGTCAACAGCACCGCGCCGCTGTTTTCCCAACCCTCCGATACCCAGCTCACCCGCTTGCACCAGGTGGCCGGCCCGGCCGGGCGATCCGTCGAGATGGCCGGCGTGGCGCAGGTCAACCGGGACAGCGTCGATGCGGTGACCGATCGGCTCCCGCTGGTGCTGGGCCTGATGGCCGTCATCACGCTGGTGCTGCTGTTCCTGCTCACCGGCAGCGTCGTGTTGCCGGTCAAGGCGCTGGTTTGTAATGTGCTGTCGCTGAGTGCGGCGTTCGGCGCGCTGGTCTGGATCTTCCAGGACGGCCATCTGGGGGCGCTGGGCACAACCCCGAGCGGGACGCTGGTGGCGAACATGCCGGTGCTGTTGTTCTGCATCGCCTTCGGGCTGTCCATGGATTACGAGGTGTTCCTTGTCGCCCGGATCCGCGAGTACTGGCTGGCTTCCGGGGCTGCCCGTCCGGCAACCCCGAACCCGGCCGCAGCGCATGCCGCCAACGACGAGAGTGTGGCGCTCGGGGTGGCGCGTACCGGGCGGGTGATCACCGCGGCGGCGTTGGTGATGTCGATGTCGTTCGCCGCGCTGATCGCCGCACATGTGTCCTTCATGCGAATGTTCGGTCTGGGCCTGACCCTTGCGGTGGCCGCCGATGCCACCCTGGTGCGCATGGTCTTGGTGCCGGCCTTCATGCACGTGATGGGCAGCTGGAACTGGTGGGCGCCCAAGCCGTTGGTGTGGCTGCACGAGCGGTTTGGCATCGGCGAGGGCGCTGCGGTCAAGCATGAGGCCGGGACGACGAGCCGCAGTGACGAGCCGGCGATCACCGCAGCGTTGACGGGTAAGGGTTGACGTGTCGATGGGCCTGCGTCGCTCACGTGCCCCGCGCGGATCGGGGGACCGGCTACGCCGCGAAATCCTGGACGCGGCCACCGAATTGCTGCTGGAGACAGGGCAGGCCCGGGCGGTCTCGATCCGATCGGTGGCCCAACGCGTGAGCGTCACACCGCCGTCCATCTATCTGCACTTCGAGGACAAAGAGGCGCTGTTGGACGCGGTGTGCGCACGCTACCTGGCCCGCCTGGATGCGGAAATGGAGCGGGTGGCCATCGGTCCACCGTCCACCGTCGACGTGCTACGGGCGCAGGGCCTCGCCTACGTGCGGTTCGCGCTGCAGACCCCACAGCTGTATCGCCTTGCGACCATGGGGGAGTGGCGCTCGGGCAGCGACGTCGATATCGCCCTGGACAGTTCGGCGTTCAAGCACATGCGGGCCTCCGTGCAGGCCCTGATGGACGAGGGCGTCTACCGGACCGACGATCCGACCATGATTGCCCTGGAGCTGTGGACCGCCGCGCATGGGGTGGCCGCCCTGTTGATCACCAAACCGCATCTGCCGTTCGGCGACGTCGAAGCGTTCGCCGACCGGGTGCTCAGCGCGGTGCTGTGCGGACATATGGTGGCCGGCCTGGTCGGCCCGCGCGCAACATCGCGGCAGCTGATCGATTGGGTCCGGCAGCATCGCACGTCGGAAGCGGCCCCGGTATGACCGGCGCCAAAATCGAGCACCCGTTGTTCGCCCGCATCTGGCCGGTCATCGCCGCCCACGAAGCCGAGTCGCTACGAGACCTGCGCCGGGAGAATCTGGACGGCCTGTCGGGCCGGGTACTGGAAGTCGGTGCCGGTGTCGGGACGAACTTCGCCTACTACCCGCAGACCGTGACACAGGTCGTGGCCATGGAGCCGGAGCCGCACTTGACGGCCAAAGCCCGAGCCGCGGCCGTCGATGCGCCAATTCCCGTGCTGGTGACCGGCGATACGGCGGAGGACTTCAGCACCGGGGAGCCCTTCGACGCGGTGGTCTGCTCGCTGGTGCTCTGTTCGGTGAACGACCCGGTGGGGGTGCTGCGACACCTGCACTCATTGCTACGGCCGGGTGGGCAGTTGCGGTATCTCGAGCACGTAGCCAGCGCCGGTGTTCGGGGCCGGCTTCAGCAGTTCGTCGACGCGACGTTCTGGCCGCGGCTGGCCGGCAACTGCCACACCCATCGCGATACCGAACGGGCGATCGTCGCGGCGGGATTCGACGTGGACACCGCACGACGGGAGTGGACATTGCCGGCGTGGGCGCCGTTGCCCGTCTCAGAGTTGGCGCTGGGCCGGGCGCGGCGTCCGTTGCCCTGACCCCGAAACTGCGCTCAGCGCGCGATCCGTGGGGCGAGGGGCGATCTGTGCGCAGGCTCGATGCGACTATCGCAGGCTCGACGCGCGAAACTCCAACGCAGCACGGATCCGGCGAATGATGTCGGCAGGACTATCGGTTGCCGCCACTCGGACGACGAGCCAGCTGAGCCGCTTCAACTCCTCGCGGCGGCGGTGAGCCCGGGCGAGCACGCCTCGGCGGTGCGACCACAGCCACGCGGCAACCGCACGGTGCCGCAGCGTCAGTTGCTGATCGCGCCGGACGTAGACGTCGGGATACGCCAACCGGAATCGGGAACGCAGCTGGTGGGGCCGCAGTGTTCCGCTGTGCACCGCTTCGCTGCCGATAAATGGTTCCTCGCTGGCCATGACGGCAGAATCGCCCGCTTCGCCGACGTCGGCTCACCGAAACTGCGCTGAGCGTGCGGTCCTGTGGGCGAACCGCGAGCTGTGTGTAGCTTCGATGCGACTATCGCAGGCTCGACCCGAAAGCTAACCCAGCAGCGAAGGCAACCGCTGCAACAACCCGGGCAACGCCCGACTCGCCGACTGGCGTACACAGATCGTCGCGCTCCCGGACAACGGTGTCGGCTCAGGATTGACCTCGATCACCGGAATGCCGCGTGCCAGTGCCAGCTCCGGTAGCCCGGCGGCCGGGTAGACGATCGCGGAGGTCCCCACCACCACCATCACATCGGCGGCTTCGGTCGCCTCGACGGCATGTTGCCACGGCCCTTCGGGCAGCGCCTCGCCGAACCACACGATGTCGGGCCGGATCAGGCCGCCGCAGCGGCAGACCGGCGGCTCCACCTCGATAGCCGGTTCGGTCATCACCGGCAGCGCCTCGGTGTAAGGCATACCGCAACGGGCACAACGGAATTCAAAAAGGCTGCCGTGCAGGTGGTGCACTGGTGTGCTGCCGGCACGCTCGTGCAGGTCGTCGACGTTTTGGGTGACGACGGTGACGTCGGCCGCGCTCTGCCAGTCGGCGATCGCGCGATGACCCTCGTTGGGTTCGACCGTGCCCACCAGGTAGTGGCGCCACAGATACCAGCCCCACACCCGCTCGGGGTTGCTCTCCCATCCGTGTGTGCTGGACAGCTCGTAGGGGTCGAAACGGGCCCACAATCCGTTTTTGTCGTCACGAAAGGTCGGGACGCCGCTTTCCGCCGAGATCCCCGCCCCGCTGAGCACCGTCACTCGCATCCCACAAAGATAGCCGTGCTTGGTAGATACTGGGTGGGTGGAGCTGCGCGACTGGTTACGGATCGATGTGAAGGCGGGCAAGCCGCTGTTCGACCAGCTCAGGACCCAGGTTATCGACGGGGTGCGGGCCGGTGCGTTACCACCGGGAACCCGGCTGCCGACGGTGCGCGACCTGGCCGGCCAGCTCGGGGTTGCCGCCAATACGGTGGCCCGCGCCTACCGGGAGCTGGAGTCGGCGGCGATCGTCGAAACGCGCGGGCGCTTCGGTACTTTCATCTCCCGCTTCGACCCGACCGACGCGGCGATGGCCGCCGCAGCCAGGGAATACGTGGAAGTCGCTCGCGCACTGGGCCTGACCAAGTCCGACGCCATGCGTTACCTCACGAACGTGCCCGACGACTGAAGCCTCAGCCGAACTCGAGCAAGGTCAGGCACGGACGCAGCGCGTCGAAGACGGGCATGCGGTAGACCGTCGACAGCGCGGCGTTGAACACCAAGCCGCGTCCCGTGGGCAACGGCACGTCGCGAACCGCGCGGATGCCCGGCACCGTGTTCACCAAATCCGCGGCCTGCGCGACGGACAGGCTGAACGGCATCGGCGGAATCTTGTAGCGCAGCGACGTCCGGATGCCGAGCCGGCTGAAGAGGGTAAACCAGCGCGGCGGCAGGTCGAAGAGCATCTGGCCGCCCGGGAAGTTCTTCGCGCACTCGCTGATCAGTGCCAGCGCCTGCTCGGGCTGCAGGTACATCAGCAGCCCCTCTGCGGTGATGAACACCCCGGCGGATGAGTCGACGCAGTCCATCCAGCTGTAGTCCAGCGCGGACTGGGCGCACACCGACACCCGGGCAGGCGTCGGCAGCAGCCCCGCACGGATAGCGATGATCGGCGCCAGATCGACTGTGAGCCAACGGAATCGGCCGTCCAGAAGGGCCACGTCCAAACGCCAGAAGCTGGTTTGCAGACCTTCTGCCAGCGCCACCACGGTGGCCGATGGATGTCGGCTCAGATAGGACAGCGTTGCGGCGTCGAAGGCCCGGGCCCGCAAGGCGATGTCCTGGCGGGTGCGGCCGAACTTCGCGAAGTCGAAGTCGATGGAATCGACCAGGGCGATGGCCATCGGGTCCTCGATGATCGGGTCGCTGCGGCGGGCCTCCGCTGCCCTGGCATTCAGTGTCAATAAGGCGGTCTCGGAGACTCCGGTGAGGGTGACCTTCTGCTGGGAGGCTTCGTTGGAGGGGGTCATTTCAGCACCTTGTCCAGTGTTCGCAGGTTGCGGGTGGTGGTCGACGACTTGTAGCGCTTCTTTCCCATCGTTTGGCCGATGGCGCTGTCCAGAGTGCTTCCCTTCGGTACTTGCCAATAAACGACGCCGTCGCCGCGGCTGATTTTCTCCTCCGGGCCAGCTGTCAGCGCCGCCAGCTCGTCGAGCACCGCGGGGTCGCTGACGAACGTGACGTGCGACTGGTATCCGTCGACCTCCCGGTCGAACGGGTATCCCCCGTCGATTGCGCGCACGGTGTCGATGTCGTAGACCAACACCCACGCGTCATAGCCGAACCGCGCGCGCAACGCGGCCTCCGCGGTCGCGCGCACCTGCGCGGCATCCAAGGATGCCTCCAGCAGGACGTTGCCGCTGGCCAGGACGGTGCGCACGTGGGCGAACCCGGCGTCGGTCAACGCCGCGGCCACGTCGGCCATTTTCAGGTTGACGCCCCCGACATTGACCCCGCGCAGGAATGCCGCGTATCGAGTCATGATCCGATTCCACCAGGTGGTCTTGGACCGTCGCGAGGCAACGTAGGCTTTCGGGCATGGGACGCCACGTCTTCGACGACAAACTGTTGGCCGTGATCAGCGGCAACTCCCTCGGAGTGCTGGCCACCATCAAACGCGACGGACGTCCCCAGCTGTCCAACGTGCGGTATCACTTCGATCCGCGCACATTGGTGTTTCAGGTATCGATCACCGAGCCGCGGGCCAAGACGCGCAACCTGCGCCGCGACCCGCGGGCGTCGATCCTGGTCGATGCCGACGACGGATGGTCCTATGCCGTCGCCGAGGGCACCGCGGAGCTGACGCCGCCGGCGGCAGCGCCCGGCGACGACACGGTGGAGGCGCTAATCGCCTTGTACCGCAACATCGCCGGCGAGCATCCGGATTGGGACGAATACCGCGAGGCGATGGTCACCGATCGGCGGGTGGTGCTGACCCTGCCGATCTCGCACGTTTACGGTCTGCCGCCGGGTAAACGGTAGACACCCGGGTTAGGCTGCCGAGTATGCCTGCATCGAAGTCCCCCGAGGACGAGACCAAGCGCAAGTTCCGCGAAGCCCTCGACCGCAAGCTGGCCAAGTCGGCGGGTGGATCGGATCACAAGGACGGCGGCGCCAAGCAACCGCGGGCCCACGGTCCGCTGGAGAGCCGACGGGAATTCCGCCGCAAGAGCGGCTAGTCACGGCAAAGCCTCTGCCGGGCAAGCCAATTCGATGCTGTACCGATGCTCTGCCGGCGGGTCGCCCGTTGAGTTCTAAACTGTGTGGGTGGTGAAACTGCAGCTTGCCCAGGACCAGGCCGCCGACGCGCTGCTCGACTCCAACCCGTTCGCGCTGCTGGTCGGCATGCTTCTTGACCAGCAAGTTCCGCTGGAGACCGCGTTCGCCGGGCCCAAGAAGATCGCCGACCGGATGGGCGGCTTCGACGCCGGTGAGATAGCGGACTACGACCCGGAAAAGTTCGTCGCACTGTGCTCGGAAAAGCCTGCGATACACCGCTTTCCGGGCTCGATGGCCAAGCGCATCCAGGCGCTCGCGCAGATCGTCGTGGACCGCTACGGCGGGGACGCGGCCGCCGTGTGGACGGCCGGCGATCCCGATGGTAACGAGTTGCTGCGGCGGCTCAAGGGGCTGCCCGGTTTCGGCGAGCAAAAAGCCCGGATCTTTCTGGCGTTGCTCGGCAAGCAATACGGCGTGACGCCGCCGGGCTGGCGGGAGGCCGCCGGACCGTACGGTCAACCCGGCATCTATATCTCCGTCGCCGATATCGTCGACGCCCGCTCGCTCGGGCAGGTGCGCTCGCACAGGAAACAGATGAAGGCTTCAGTTAAGGGAAAGGCGGCAACGTGAAAACGCACATAACGTGTCCGTGCGGCGAAGCCATCGTCGGCAAGGACGAGGACGAGCTGGTCGAGCTGACCCAGAAACACCTTGCCGACGTTCATCCGGGCCTGGAGTACGACCGCGACGCAATCTTGTTCATGGCGTACTGATGTCGCGACTCGTCAGCTGTCGGCCGCGGCGGCGAGTCACGCCGGGTTGTCGTTGCGCCCAACCGTAAGCCGGCGCCGCCGCGATGCCGGGGCGGCACCCGGTCTAGCTAGGCTAGGGAACCACCGTTGAGCCGATGGTCGGCATGAACTGGCACTGCCGTTCCTTGGTGGTGACCTGACCGAAAATCGTCGACATGATGCTGCCCGAACCGGTGTCGGCGATCACGGTCAACGTGGTCGGCCCGTCCGGATTGATGTCCGGCCGAGGCTTGAGCGTGGCGCTGCCGGACCTGCCGGTCGTCAGGTTCACCCAGGTGACGTTCAACGGCAGCCGCTGCACCTCGGCGGGTCCGGGGGTCCCCACGGCAGTGAACACATAGGCCGTCTGGCCCGGCCCCGGGCCGGGTGACGGAATCTTGGCCGGGCCCGCGACCGAGAGCGCGGTGGCGATCACGTTGCTACCGTCGGCCAGGCAATTCGTGCCGATCGAGGGATACATGAAGTCCTGCGTGGGCGGGGCGTCGGGGCCGAATCCGGGGGCCGCCGCCGGAGCCGCGGCCGGAGCAGGTGGGGCCGCTTCGGGG
>NZ_UPHQ01000217.1 GCF_900566055.1 Mycobacterium innocens | reverse complement strand
GTTAGCGTCGTCGGCCCAGTTGGGGCCGCCGTCAAGCGTGGAGCCGACCGTAAGACCCGGCCAAGCCGGGCTGGTGGCCGTGAAGCGCGGAAGGGACGCAGCCTCAGGGCTGCCGAACAACCCCGAGACGGGGTGCAAGTCGCGTGACCGCTAAAGATCACTCACTTGCAACGGCATTCAGTGCGTTGAGCAGATCCTGAAGTGGTGACACGTTGGCGGCCTCGGCGGACACATACTGTCCGGTCGCCGCGGTCAAGGCCTGCACGAACTGCTGATGAAACGCCGCCGCATGGGCACTCAGGACCTGATATGCCTGCCCGTGCGCCCCGAACAGCGCCGCGATGGCCGCCGAAACCTCGTCGGCGCCGGCGGCCAGCAGCGCCGTCGTCGGCGTGGCCGCTGCGGCAGTGGCCGCGTCGATCGTCGAACCGATACTTATCAAATCCGTGGCCGCCGCGGTCAGCGCTTGCGGCGTCGCGGTCACAAACGTCATTCGGCACCTCGTGATTCGTCATGGCCCCGATAAAGTCATGCCGACCAGCCGGCGCGCTGCCAACTTCCGACCAGTCGGCATGAGCGAATTCTATGGCGGTCTGCCGCGGAACATTCCACGGTTTGCCAGATGACTTGGATATCTTGCGCGGATGTTTCGCGGGCGTGCCGGTCGCCACCGATGCAGACGCGGTTTACAGTTGCTGCCGCCGCCAGGCGGGTGCCGCGGTCAATGTATCGCTGTCCTCGGCGCGACGAGTCCGTTCGACGCCGATCCATATAGGCCGTCCGGGTGGTTCCGCACTGGCGGGTAGGACCGCTGACGCTGCCGGTACACGGCGTGTTCGTCGGGCTGGGCGTGTGCTGGTCGCCACGGTAGTTTTCTTCGCCGAGGCCCGCCGCCGCGGTGCGGTGAATGACCAATCGCTGGTGGCGGTGACCGGAGCTCTGGTCGGCGGGGCAATCGGCATGCGGCTGTCCGGGTGGGCGGAACATATCGATGTCCGGCTCAACCCGACCTTGTTGCAGGCCTGGGAATTTGGGTCGCGCAGCATCCTGGCCTGGCCTCGTGGGCGCCTACGTCGGCGTGCTGATCGCCAAGCGGATCGGCGGCTACCGCGGCAAGACCGGCGATCTGTTCCCCGGCGGTCGCACTGGGAATGGCTGTCGGTCGCATCGGCTGTCACCTCACCGAAGCTCCCGGCCGGCCGACCGGCCTGCCGTGGGGTGTGCACGCCCCTGCCGCCACGCCGAAATGCCCGGGTTGCCTCATAGGCGCCGCGATGCATTCGTCGTTTCTGTACGAGATCGGTTTTCCGCTGGCCGCGTTCGCCGTTCTACTGTGGCTGCGCAATAAGCTCACCCAACCCGGTGAGCTGTTCGTCCTCTACGTCGCGGGCTACGCGGTGTTCCGGTTCTTCGTCGAGTTCGTCCGGGCCAACGAAACCGTGTGGCTGAGTTTGACACGGCTGCAATGGTTTTTGCTGCCCTAGGTTGTTCTCATCGCCGATCCGCGGGACTCCCGGCGGTCTGTGCTGATGGGCAAGAACGCCTTGACACCGGTAGCTCGTCGCGAGGTCTGCCCACAGGGGGCGCTAACCCGGTCCGCCGTATTGCCACACCAGGCTGTGATCGCCGGTCATGGTCGGGTTGCACCACATCGTCCGGCCGTTGGCGTCCTGGGTGGTCGCGTGCAGCACGGTACAGGAATCACCCGGAGACGGCGCCTGGGCCGCAGCGATGCCGCCCCCGGCGACCGCGATCGGTGAGAACGCCGTCACGATGGTCAATGCGACAAACCGCCATCTGCTCATCTGAAAACCTCCTCAGCACGGCAGAACTCCACGCTATCCGCGCCCGCGGCGGCCGGTAAAGAATTGGCTGCCAAGATGAACCCACGCGGCTAGAACACGTTCTAATCTGAGACACCATGGGATTCCTCAAACCCGAACTGCCTCAGGTCGACATCCCCGAGTGGAGCAAGGGCACCCGCAGCGAGAAGATCCGCCCGATGGCCCGCCACTGGGCCGAGGTCGGCTTCGGCACACCGGTGGCACTGCACCTGTTCTACATCGTTAAGATCGGCCTCTACATCGTGGGCGCCTGGCTGGTGGTGCTCAGCACGACGGGGATCGACGGGTTCACCAACGTCAGGTCGTGGTACGCGGAGCCGATAGTCTTCGAGAAGGTCGTGCTCTACACGATGCTGTTCGAGGTGATCGGATTAGGTTGTGGCTTTGGACCATTGAACAACCGGTTCTTCCCGCCGCTGGGGTCGATCCTGTACTGGCTGCGGCCCAACACCATTCGGCTGCCTCCGTGGCCGGGTAGGGTCCCGCTGACCAGGGGCACGGCGCGGGCTCCGGTGGATGTGCTGCTGTATGCGGCGCTGTTGGTGATGACGCTGTGGGCGTTGTTCTCCGACGGCACCGGTCCCGTCCCGGAGTTGGGCACCAACGTCGGGTTGTTACCGGTGTGGCAGATCTGGACGATCCTGGCGATCCTGGCCCTCGCCGGATTGCGCGACAAGGTGATTTTCCTGGCCGCCCGCGGCGAGGTCTACGGCTCGCTGACCGTGGCGTTCCTGTTCAGCGGTGCCGACCTGATCGTCGCCGCCAAACTGGTGTTTCTGGTGATCTGGATGGGGGCGGCGACGTCGAAGCTCAACAAGCACTTCCCGTTCGTGATCTCCACCATGATGTCCAACAACCCGCTGATTCGGCCGCGGTTCATCAAGCGGATGTTTTTCGAGAAGTTCCCCGACGACCTGCGGCCCGGACGTTTGTCCCGGATCATCGCCCACGTCAGCACTTTCATCGAGATGGCCGTGCCGGTGGTGCTGTTCTTGGCGCACGGTGGCTGGCCGACCGCGGTGGCAGCGTTGGTGATGGTGTGCTTCCACCTGGGCATCCTGACGGCGATCCCGATGGGGGTGCCGCTGGAGTGGAACGTCTTCATGATCTTCGGCGTGCTGTCGCTGTTCGTCGGCCATGCCCGTCTCGGTCTGGTCGACGTGAAAAACCCTGCGCCGGTGGCGATTCTGTTCGCGGTGGTGGCCGGCACCGTCGTTCTGGGCAATCTGTTCCCGCGCAAGATCTCGTTTCTGCCCGGCATGCGGTATTACGCCGGCAACTGGGACACCACGCTATGGTGCATCAAGCCGTCGGCAAGCGAGAAGATCGGCAAGGGCATCGTCGCGATCGCCAGCATGCCGGCCGCGCAGCTGGAGCGCTTCTACGGCAAGGACAAGGCGCAAATCCCTATGTATCTCGGATATGCGTTCCGCGCCATGAACACTCACGGCAGGGCGCTGTTCACCCTGGCGCACCGGGCCATGGCCGGGCAGAACGAAGACGACTACGTCATCACCGACGGCGAGCGGATCTGCAGCACCGCGATCGGCTGGAATTTCGGCGACGGCCACATGCACAACGAGCAACTCATCGCCGCGATGCAGCAGCGCTGCCACTTCGAGCCGGGCGAGGTACGGATCGTCCTGCTCGATGCGCAACCCATCCACAAGCAGATCCAGGCCTACCGGCTGGTGGACGCGGCGACGGGCGAGTTCGAACACGGCTACGTGCGGGTCGCCGACATGGTGACCCGACAGCCCTGGGCCGACGACCTGCCGGTCCACGTGCTGCCGCGTCATAGCGCGAGCAGACGCAGAATCGCACTCCGGAGGCCGTCCGGACGCGATTCTGCGTCTGCTCGCCAGGCTTAGGCCTCGGCGCGGACCTCCCGGGCCGCGGCCACCATGTTGCGCAGCGACGCGGCCACCTCATCGGCGTTCCGGGTCTTCAGGCCGCAATCGGGATTGACCCAGAGCCGCTGCGCCGGAACCGCTTTCAGCGCCGCACGCAGCGACTCGGCCATCTCGCGGGTACTCGGCACCCGCGGCGAGTGGATGTCGTAGACACCCGGGCCCACACTGTTGGCGAAGCCGGCCGCATTCAGGTCGTCGAGTACCTCCATGTGTGAGCGCGCCGCTTCGATCGACGTCACATCGGCATCCAGAGCGGCAATCGCGCCGATGATTTCGCCGAATTCCGAATAGCACAGATGGGTGTGGATCTGGGTCGAGTCGGCAACACCTGAGGTTGCCAACCGGAAAGCGCTTACAGCCCAACGTAAGTACTCGTCCTGCTCGACACGGCGCAGCGGCAGCAGCTCTCGCAGCGCGGGCTCGTCGACCTGGATCACCGCGATCCCGGCGGCCTGCAGATCCACCGTCTCGTCCCGGATGGCCAGCGCCACCTGGTTGGCGGTGTCGGCCAGCGGCCGGTCGTCGCGCACGAACGACCACGCCAGGATCGTCACCGGACCGGTCAGCATGCCCTTGACCGGCTTATCGGTCAACGACTGCGCGTAGGTGATCCAGTTCACCGTCATCGGGCGTGGCCGCGACACGTCGCCGTAGAGGATCGGCGGGCGCACGCAGCGGCTGCCGTAGGACTGCACCCAGCCGTTCTGCGTGGCGAAGAAACCCTCCAGCTGCTCGGCGAAGTACTGCACCATGTCGTTGCGCTCCGGCTCTCCGTGCACCAGCACATCCAGCCCGAGCCGTTCCTGCAGTGTGATGACGTCGGCGATCTCGGCTTTCATCCGGCGGACGTACTCGGCGTGGTCGATCTCGCCGGCCCGCAACGCCTGACGCGCCTTGCGGATCGCCGAGGTCTGCGGGTAGGAGCCGATCGTGGTGGTCGGTAGCACCGGCAGCTGCAGTCGCGCGTCCTGGCTGACCCGACGGGCGGCCGCCTCGCCCCGGCGGGCACCGGAGGCGACGATCGAGTCGATGCGGGCCCGGACCTGTCCGTTGTGCAGGCGCGGGTCCCGCTTCCGCGACGCCACCGCCGCGTTGGAAGCCGCGATCTGCTCGGCGACCGCGTCGCGTCCGTCGCGCAGTGCCCGCGCGAGCACGACGACTTCGCCCACCTTTTCCGCGCCGAATGCCAGCCAGCTGCGCAGGTTGTCGTCCAGGTCGGTTTCGGACTCCAGCGAGTACGGCACGTGCATGGTGGAGCACGACGTCGAGACCGCAACCGTGGCCGCCGAACCCAGCAGGGTCGCCAGCCGGCTCAGCGCCGCTTCCAGGTCGGTGCGCCACACATTGCGGCCGTCGACGATGCCGGCCACCAGCGTCTTGCCGGCCAGCTCGGGCACCCCGGCGACCGCGGTGCGCGCGCCGGCCACCAGGTCCACACCGATGGCTTCCACCGGCGTGCGGGCCAGCGCCGGCAGCGCGGCGCCGGGATCGCCGAAATAGGTGGCGACGTGGATGGCCGGCCGGTTGCTGAGCGACCCCAGCGCGGTGTACATCCGCTCGGCCAGCGCCGGCGCGTCGGGGGAGATGTCGGTCACCAGCGCGGGCTCGTCGAGTTGTACCCACTGAGCGCCCTCGCCGGCCAGCAGCGACAGCAGTTCGGAGTAGATCGGAACCAACTCCTGCAATCGGTCGATCGGTGGGGCGGCACCGTCGACGGCCTTGCTCAGCAGCAGGAAGGTGACCGGGCCGATGATCACCGGACGCGCCGGGATGCCGAGCTCCTGTGCCTCTTTCAGCTCGGAGATCACCTTGTCGGGGTTCAGCGTGAACCGGGTCGACGGCCCGATCTCCGGCACCAGGTAGTGGTAGTTGGTGTCGAACCACTTGGTCATCTCCAGCGGCGCGACATCGGCGTTGCCCCGCGCGGCGGCGAAGTAGCGGTCCAGCTCGTCGGGGATAGCGCTCACCCGGGCCGGCAGCGCACCGAGCAGCACCGCGGTGTCCAGCATCTGGTCGTAGTAGGAGAAGGTGTTGATCGGCACCGAGTCCAACCCGGCGGCGGCCAGACCGGTCCAGGTGTCGCGGCGCAAGGTGGCGGCGACGGACTCCAACTCTGATCGTCTGGTGCGTCCGGCCCAGTAGCCCTCGGTCGCGCGCTTGAGTTCACGTTGCGGGCCGATGCGCGGGGAGCCGGTGATGGTTGCGGTGAACTTCTGAAAATTACGTGCGGTCACGGCGTGTCCTTAACTCGACGGGTTGGTCACCGCCCGCGGACGTGCAGCCGAATCCGGTTGCGGCGTAACACCGCAACCGGTACGGCCAAACGCCCACTCCACGAGGCGATGACCCGCCGGACGCGGCGCGCCCGGCACAGCTGGCAGGTCTTCGGACTCACAGGCGCGCACCTCGGTGGTGCTCCTAGTGGCCGTCGCTTCCCAGTCGTGCGACCAGTGCTGTTGACGGCGGTCGTTCCTGCATACCGCTGCGGGACAGTTCCGGACTCTCACCGGATTCCCTCTCGCGAGGCATCGCTAACATGCCTCGCTCGGTGCCGACGCCACGGGATGCGACGACGGCAGACCAGCTGCGTGGTCCAGATTACGCTGCGGCCCGGCCGCTGGATCAGCTGCCGCGGCGGTAGCGCTAGGTGATCGGGACGCGGCCCATGATCAGGTCGATGATCGGTTTGCCCGGCGGGTAGGCGCCGGTGAGCGAGGCCATCGTGTGCCCGTAATCCACCAGCAACGTGATGCCGCTGATCCCGAAGGCGGCCGCGCTGTTGAGGAATGCCATCACGTCGCCCATCTGCTCGGGGGTGTGCACCTTGGAGCCGATCTCGTCGCGGTAGTCCTGCGCGTAGGTCAGCCACAGGTCCGCGTTCGCCTGCGCCAACGGGGTGTCGGTGGGTCCCGGACAAATGGCGTTGATCCGTATTCCCTTCTTCATCAGGGGATAGGCCTGCATCGCCACGTAGGCGTTGATCGCCTTCTTGCTGAAGCCGTAGTGGATGATGCCCTCGGCCTCGTGCGCGGCAACCCAATCCTGGGCCGCGGTGTAGTCGGGTGTGGCCAGGAACTCCTGCAGCCGGGGCAGGTCGTTTTCCCACCCCATGCCGGCGACCGAGGAGATGAAACAGATGCCCGAGCCGGACGGAAGCTGGTCGTTGTCAAGCAGCCGCTGGATCAGATGGCGATGGCCGATGAAGTTGATCTTCATCAGGTCCGGGCCTTCGGCCACCCCGGCTGCGGAGAACACCGCATGGACCGGTCCACCGAGTTGCCCGATCGCCGAGTCGATGGACGCGGGGTCTCGCAGGTCGACCTGCAGTGCCTGGGCGACGTCATAGTTCACCGGCGCGTAGTCCATCACGGTGACGTCGGCTCCGAGTTCGGTCGCCGCCCTGGCCGCCGCGGCGCCCATACCCGTCGCGCCGCCGACAACCAACGCCCGCTTGCCGTCGTAGCGCAACCGATCCAAAACAGTCATTCCAGATCCCTTCCCGCGGGCGATGCTTACCTGCCCCACTCTAGGGAGAACATATTTTTGGTTCAATACTGCGGACGCAACACAGGTCACGGCTCACCGCGTACCGCGGCGCCGCGTAACACCGTGTCACGGGCATGAATCAGCGCGGCACGCGGGCCGACGGCGCGAAGGATGTTCTCCGGTATCCACTGCAGGGCGATGACCGATCGCGCCAGCATCGCCAGGGACGGGGTCTCGATCCGTATCTCGTCCGAGCGGAACCCTTCGGAGAGTAGCGATTTCAGCTGACGCAGCCGGGTGGCATACAGCCACCCCGGGTTGGGGGTATTGGGCGGCGACTGCCGCATCCAGGCGAGCTGAATCCGGAATTCATCGGAAAACTGATCCAGTGCATTGATATTGATCCAGCTCAGCGCGTCCAGCTTTTCGATCGGCGTCGCATCCGAGCGCAGTACGTTGACCCAGCCGGCCTCGACCTTCTGGCCGAAGGACCGCATGATCGACGCCAGGAGTTCGTCCTTGGATCCGATCACCCGATAGACCGTGCCGGTACCCAGACCGGCCGCAGACGCGATGTCCCTGATCGTGGTGACTTCATATCCCCTGCGCCCGAACTCGGTTCGGGCGACCGCCCGCACCCGGGCAGCTTTGTCGCCGGGGTCGGCGTCCCGGTCGTCGGTCCATGTCGCGATGGCGTCGTTGGCGGCCGTCAAGGCGCTCGACCCGTCCAGCTCGGGATTGTCCGGAGGCCGGGTTGCCAACCCCTGCAGGATGATTCGGCACATCAGCCGGGCGACCTGGTCGGCTGAGGCGTGGTGACGGATGACGTCGAGCCCCACCTGCAGCATGGTCTGGCAGATGCGGTCGGCCAACGTCGGAAGATCCATTTCCGGTTTGATGTAGCCGCTCCACCTGGCGGCGCGCAGCGTCTGCAACATCGCCTCGTGCAGCGCCGCCGGCCGCTGCTGGGTGAGCTTCATCAGTTCGGGATCCGCGCTTGGTCCCTCGTAGAACGACATCTGCAGGGCTGCTTGGTGCGCTACCGCGCAGTTGGCGATCGCCGATCCCAACTCGGTGATCTTCTCGGCTACCGGCCGCGAGTCCGGTTCGTCCAATTTCTGCTGCGCGGTTATGCCGACGCGATTCAGATCGTTTTGATAGCGGCGGATCAGTTCGATCAGGATCGCTTCTTTGGACTCGAAATGGTGGTAGAGGCTGCCCGGCAGAATGCCTGCCGCGTCAGCGATTTCCTGCAGCGACGTACGCAATCCCGACGACGCGATCAACGACGCCGCGGTCTGCAGAATCTCGGCCCGGCGCGTCCCGGAGTCATCGGCGACGGCTTCGTCGGGGCGATCTACCGGCTGGCGGCCTTTTGCCAAAGCGTTGGCTTTTGCCATAGCTACCGGGACGCACATCCGGAGGACCGCGGCTTGGCAGGCAGCGGCTTGGCAGACAGTGGCCCGGCAGACATAAGCAATCGCCCTCCCGCCGAACCAAATCTTTGTTGTTAGAGACTATCAGACCGCAGACCGGTCGACGCCCCTGCTGAAGATGGTTGAACCGGCCGATTCTAAAACGGGTCGTTCCGGCTGCCGCGGATTGGCATCAAGCGGCTCCCGCGTAGCCCCACCGGTTGCGGCCTGGCGCGCGAAGCAAGTCCGCCGGAAGGAGGCTGCGCGCCGACCCGCCCGGCGATGCGGCCCAACTGCCGGCCTTTATAGCTGATGGACAGGAGGCATTGAGCATATTGACAGGAAGGTTTGGTGCGAAAGCCCGGATTCTCTGCGTCGCACCGCCTTAGCATTCGGGCCGTGGCGCACATAGTCGCACGAGGTGACTGTTGCTGCGGGTGCGTGTCGTGGTGGAGGCAGTCGGCGGGAATGGATGTCCGAGCCGTTAATCCGGCCGGCGATTTGGGGTTGGCATGATTCCTGAGTTTGCGTGGTTGCCGCCGGAGATCAACTCGGCACGGATTTTCGCCGGTGCGGGATCGGGTCCGCTGCACACCGCGGCTTCGGCGTGGGAGAGCCTGGCTGCGGATCTGCGGGCGTCGGCGGCGTCGTTTGATTCGGTGGTCAGCGGGTTGGCGGCCGGGCCGTGGTCGGGTCCGGCCGCGGTGTCGATGGCGGCGGCGGCGACACCGTACGTGGGGTGGTTGAGTGGGGCCGCGGGGGAGGCCGAGTCGGCCGCCGTTCAGGCGCGCGCGGCGGCGACCGTTTTCGAGGCGGCGTTGTCGGCCACGGTGCATCCGGCGGCGGTGAGCGCCAATCGGGTGTCGTTGCTGTCGTTGGCGGCGACAAATTTCTTGGGGCAGAACACCCCCGGCGATCGCGGCCGCCGAGGGCGACTACCTCGAGATGTGGGCTCAGGACGTGGCCGCGATGGTGGGGTATCAAGCCGGAGCGACGTCGGTGGCGTCGACGCTGACGCCGTTCAGGCTGCCGCCGCTGACGATGGCGGGGTTGGCCGGGCTGGCATCGCAGGCCGCCTCGGGTGTCACGGCGATAGCGTCGTCGGCGGGCGCTGCGATAGCCACACCGGTGCAGGGAATGGTGTCGGCGGCTCCGTCCGCCCTCTTGATGCTGCAGTCGGTGCCCTTGTCGAGTCTGTCGTCGTTCATGTATCCGGTGAGCATGGCGATTTCGCCGTTGATGAGCGTGCTGAGCAATGCGGCGCGCACTCCGGCCGCGGGGTTGGCCGGTGCCACGGCCGGCGGAGCGGCGGCAGGCGAGCCGAAGTTCGTGGGTGCGGCTCATCCTGGGACCAAGCCGTTTGGCGGCGGCGGGCTGGGTTCGGCGATGTCGGCGGGTCTGGGTAAGGCCCGGATGGTGGGGACGATGTCGGTTCCGCCGACGTGGCAGGGCTCGACGCCGACGCGGATGGCCAGTTCGCCGTTATCGGGCTTGGGTGCCGCGGGCATGCCCAATCCGGCGGAGCTGACCGGGGCGGCACGTCCCGCCGGGATGCCGATGATGCCGATGCCGATGGGCATGGGCGGTGCCGGCGCCGGGATGCCCGGTGGGATGATGGGCCGCGGTGGGGCGGGCGGGAATCCGGTGCAGTCGCGGCCCAGCGTGATACCGCGGACCGGGATCGGATAGGCCCGGATGGGGACGGCCGAGGCGGCCGGCCCAACGGGACTGCTTTCGGAGAGGCAGCGCGGCTGGGGCCAATTCGAGCCGTCGCGACAACCGCACCTGGCAACCTCATGCTGTGGGTGCGATGGGTGTGGCGCAGCTGAGTTGACGTAGTCAGGGTCGGCCGCGATTGGCCGACCGCGGCGGCCGAGAAGCAGCATGCCGCCGTCACCGACGACGTCAGGACACGTTAGGTGAGCCGGTGGCTATCTGATCAAGGGAGTTGGTTGTCGCACGCGCGCTTGCCCCATCAAAGCCGCGTTGGCCTACCAGCTTCCCGCCCGAACCGCCAGTGCCGCCAGCGCCGGTCCAGTGTCCCGTCCCGCCGTTACCGCCGTTACCGCCGTTGCCGATCATCGAGGCATTGCCGCCGTTACCGCCGTTTCCGCCGCTGAGATAGCCGCCGCCGCCGGCGCCGCCGTTGCCGCCGTCGCCGATCAGTCCGGCATTGCCACCGTTGCCGCCTGCTCCGCCGTTGCCGCTCAACCCGTTTCCGCCGCCGCCGCCGGCGCCGCCCGATCCGAAGAAATGGCCCGCGTTGCCGCCGGCCCCGCCGTCACCCCCGCCGGCTACGCCCTGGCCACCGGCGCCGTTACCGCCGTTGGTGGTGCCGCCCACTCCGCCGGTCC
>NZ_UPHQ01000218.1 GCF_900566055.1 Mycobacterium innocens | reverse complement strand
GCGGGATCACGTTCCCGGCGTGCCCGACGACATCATCGCCACGCACCTCGATACGGAGATTCTTCGACCAATCGTTGCTAGTCTGCATCTGTTAGGTGCGCTCCATCTCGGATCATCGGTGCTGTGGCAAGTCCGATTATCCTTGTGGCAGCGCGCCTTTCACGTTAACGACACTCGATGCCACTCAATTACATGAAAGATCGAGGCAAGCACATCACCACTTCGGCCAGCGGCGTGGTCAGGACTCCGGTATCAAGCAGTCGATGCCCGGAGCGCATGCAACATGGTGATCAGTGGCGCGTCCGACACCACATCGGTATGTCCGGCGGTCATGGCAGCCCGTGCGGCGGCCTCGGAATGATCCTCGAGCCTGGGGTAGTCGCCGGTGGCATGTGCGCGCAGCGGGCTGATGCGCAACGCGATGCCGGTGAGTTCCCGCAGCTCCGGGGTGTCGTTCTCGGACCACGCGGACAGCGGCAGGCTCCCGGCGCGCACCTCGCCCTGATGTCCGTCGACGGTGATCTGCTTGCCGGCCAGGGTCGCGGCTACGCCGTGGCCGCAGCCGACCACGGCTACCCGGCCAAGCTCGCGGCTGACGACTGCCGCGTGGCTGGCCGCGCCACCGACCTCGGTGACTATGCCCTGTGCGGCCAGCATGCCCAGCACGTCTTCGGGCCTGGTGTGGTCGCGCACCAGGATGACCGGCTTGCCCCGGTCGGCCGCGTCCAGCGCCGCATCCACGTCGGTGTAGGCGATTCCGGTGGCCACACCCGGACAGGCGGGCAGGCCCTTGGCCAAAAGCGGTGCGGCTAAGCGTGTTTCGGGCTGCAGAGCCGGCCGCAACAGGGCTTCCACATGGGCGGGGGCTATCCGGCGCAGTGTCTGGGCGTCGTCGATGAGACCTTCGTGTCGCAGTTGCAGAGCCAGCCGCACCGCGGCCTGCGCCGACCGCTCGGCAGACCGTGTCTGCAATAGCCAGAGCTTGCCGTTTTCGACGGTGAACTCGATTTCCGGGACGTCTGAGGTCAGTCGCTCCAGACATCGGGCGGCCGCGATCAGCTCGTCATAGACAGCCGGTAGCTGGTCGCGCAGCGCGGCAATCGGCTCGACGTCCACCAATCCCGAGACCACGTCGTCGCCCTGACCGCCGGGCAGCCAGTCGCCGAACGGTTCGTTTGCGCCGGTGATGGGGTTGCGGGAGGAGAGCACCCCGGCGCCCGAATCGGCCGTCTGGTTGCCGAACACCATCGCCTGTACGACCACCGCGGTACCACCCTGGTCGTCTCGGCCGTAGTGCCCGCGGTAGGCCTTGGCCCGCGGAGAATTCCAGGATGCGAAGACGGCCCCAACGCCGGCGCGCAACTGCTCGTATGGATCCTCGGCGGGGTCGCGGCCTGTCACTCGCCGATACATGCGGATGAACCGCCGGCGCGTGTCAGCGGCGAAATCAGCGGTGCCGGCCGCGGCCAGGGCCTGCTCGACGGCGTCGTTGAGGCCCAGGTCCAGGATCGTGTCCATCATCCCGGGCATCGACTGGGTGGCCCCCGAGCGCACGCTGACCAGCAACGGACGCGGCCCGCGGCCGAACGTGCGCGCGGTCTCGGACTCCAGCCAGCGCATCCGCTCCAGCACGTCGTCCCAAATCGCGTCCATGGTCGGCTCGGGGTCGGCCAGGTACCGCACGCCCACTTCGGTGGTGATGCAGAACGCGGGCGGTACCGGCAGCGTGTGGCGGCGCATCACGTCGATGCCGTGGCCCTTGTTGCCCAGAACCTCGCGGGAATGATCCGCTTGTCCGTCCAGCAAGATCACCGGGTCTTTCCGGATGCCTTCGAGGGGATCTTTGAGGGGATCACCGCCTCGTGGGATACGAGCCATTGATGCACCCCCTCGTGGTCGGGCAAGCCTGAAGCGGTTGCGGGCAAACGTCGGAACGTCCGCAATGTTTCCACACCGATCACCGGAACCGGCGGCTCGCCGCTGCTGCCGGGAGCTGGGCAGGATGATCTAGTTTTGACGGTATGACTCCGTATGACGCCGGGTTGCTGATCCTGCGGCTGGTGCTGGGCCTGACACTGGCCGCGCACGGCTTGAACAAGTTCTTCGGTGGCGGCCGGATACCGGGTACCGCACGCTGGTTCGAGAGCATCGGCATGAAGCCCGGGAAGTTTCACGCGACAGTGGCCGCCAGCACCGAGACTGCCGCCGGACTGGGGTTGGCCGCGGGTCTGCTCACGCCCATCCCGGCTGCGGGTTTCGTCTCGCTCATGCTGGTCGCGGCATGGACCGTGCACCGGCCCAACGGCTTCTTCATCGTCAAGGAGGGTTGGGAATACAACCTGGTGCTGGCGGTCAGCGCCGTCGTCGTCGCCACGCTTGGCGCGGGAAAGCTCAGCCTGGACTGGGTGATCTTCGGAAAGAATTGGTTCGACGGTTGGCCCGGCCTGCTGATCTCACTCGGACTCGGCCTCGCCGGCGCCATCGGGCAGTTGCTGATCTTCTACCGGCCGCCGGTCCAACAAACCGGGTAGCGCACATCCGGCACGCGACCGGGCGGGTCCGCCGACTATCACTGGCCGTTGTTGCCGTCCTGGCCGAGCAGCTGCCCGCCGGCGCCGCCGGCACCGCCCGTACCCGGTGTCACGCCGATTCCGGCGTTGCCGCCGTTGCCGCCGTCGCCGATCAGCCATGCGCTGCCGCCCGCACCGCCGTTACCGCCGGTACCGGTAGCCGACCCGCTGTCCCCGCCGGCGCCGCCGTCACCGCCGTTGCCGATCATTCCGGCTTTGCCGCCGACTCCTCCGTTTCCGCCGAGACCGCCGAATCTGCTGGTGCCGCCGGCACCGCCGACGCCACCATTGCCGTAGAGCAGGCCGGCGTTGCCGCCGGCTCCGCCGGGTGCGCCGATGCCGGACTGGCTGATACCGGCAGTGCCGCCGGCACCGCCGTTGCCGCCGAGGATGCCGGCGTTGCCGCCGGCGCCGCCGG
>NZ_UPHQ01000317.1 GCF_900566055.1 Mycobacterium innocens | reverse complement strand
GGCGGCACACCACCGCCCGCCCCAGCGGCGCCACGGCTCAGCCCGCACCGCCACGGTGGCCCAGTCCCAACCGGAACAGTGGCTCACCCCACAGCGGAACACTGGCTCCCGCCGACCGCAATATCCACGCTGCGCCTCACTGGCGAAGATCATGCGCTCGCGGCCTTGCTCCACGGCATCCCGCACGACTCCGACGAGTTGGCCGGTGGCCTCGCGGATCACCGCCTTTTCACCGACGTCGTTCCTGCTGAGTGCCACTACACGCTGCGGGCTCACTGGCCAGATGACGTACTCGGTGTCCAGCGTCCCCGGTCGCTCGTTGCGCACGAATGGGATCAACACTGGGGCATCGCACGTCATATACCGCGCCTTTGGGTCTTCCCAGACCTCGATCTGCCGTTTGATGAGAACGTCGGCGGCTTTCCACATGGCCTTGAACAACAGCTCGGTATGGATACCCGCTGCCTGATGCGGATTCTGATCGTCGTCAGCGATCAACTGAAACTTGGGGCTCTGAGCCGCCATCCACGCGCTGTGCTGGATCTGGATGCGCCTTTGCTGAAGAGTCCGCATCCGCTGCACCGCCATCGTGATGCCCAGGCCCAATAGGTCATCGAAGTCCAGCGTTTCCGGGTCTTCGAGGTCAGCAAATAGCCGCTGAACTCGCCCAAGTTCCGTATCCACGACACCGAACAGCTTCTCGACTCGATTGTGCGGAGCGCCATCTGGTCCGATCACCCGGTAGAAGTTCTCGTTGACGCAGACGTCCCTAGTGCCGAGCGGCTTGACCGATCCCGTCACCGTGTCGAGCGTCCACACCCGTCGACCGTCGAAAGACCACTGACGCAGGTACGCCTGTGGCACGTAGTGATGCCGACGGCTCTCAGTGTCGGGCACCCGCTGCTGGGCGAGCAGCCTGTCCATGTAGGCGCGGGCGGCATCGGACAGATAGCGCCCACCGCCGGTGTGGGGAACCTGTCCCCACGGGTTTCGGACAACCTTGGTCACCCGCCACCCGCTGATGTCGCCAAACTCTTCCTGGATAGTCAATGTCTGACGGTCTATCCGGTCATCAGGTTGCCGCCCGCACCGCCGAGCGCCCCGATGGCCACCTGTTGGAGCGCGCCGGTGAGCCAGAGTCCGATCTTCTTGGCGCGGCTGCGTTCCTCCTCGGGACGCGAGTCGTCGGCGGCGACGGCCTCGAACGCCGCAATCAGCCTTTGCAGCTGCACCTCGGGTGAGGGCCATTGCCCCGCGACCCGTAACGCCTCGCCGGTCGGCTCACCAACGAAGATGATCTCGCCACCGAAGCTGCCGGTCGCCTCCTCGAAGTACGGCTCGCGGTAGAGCGCCCGCAGGGCGCGCTGCACGGTCTCTGTGTCGAACCCGGTGGCTTTCTCGATCGCGCTTGCGCGCAGGCGTCGACCACTCTCCTCGTACAGTTCGACCGCTGCCTTGAGGACGGGAAGGTCACGCGATTCCCAAGTGTCTGCCATACGCGGGAGTATGCCCCCGCCCACGGACAATATCGGGTTCCAGTCGTGTCGCCGCCCGCATGTCGGCGGCCGCTCATAGAGTGCCAGGTGTGACCCTGACAGCCGCCGACGTGGTGCAGAACTACGGTGAGGTATTCACCCGCCGCTGGGTAGTAGACGTACTGCTGGACCTCACCGGCTACACAATCGACCGTGACCTAGCGGCCCTCCGTCTTGTGGAGCCGTCTTGCGGGTCGGGCGCGTTCCTCGGGCCTGCGGTCGAACGCCTCATCGCAAGCGCGGTTACGCATGGGCGAGACTTCGCGACAATCGGCGAGGGCATCTGTGCTTTTGACTTGCAGCCCGAGCATGTGGAGACCTCCCGCAACGTCTGCCGCGAGCTGCTAGAAAGCGCGGGGGCGTCGAAGGAGGTCGCGGCCCGATTGGCCGAACAGTGGGTCCATCACGACGACTTTCTGCTGTCGGGTGTCGGTCTGCTTGCCCACTCGGACGTACCGCCTGCCGACGTGATCATCGGCAACCCGCCTTACATCCGCTATGACGACCTCCCCGCGACTGCTGCTGCGGAATACCGACGGACGTGGGCGACGATGCGAGGCCGGGGCGACGTCTATGTCGGATTCATCGAGCGGGCGCTTCGCACCCTCAAACCAGGAGGGCAGGTTGGCTTCATCTGCGCCGACCGTTGGATGCGAAACCAATACGGTGCCGATCTGCGCAAGCTAGTTGCGAGCAGATTCGCCGTCGAACACGTCTGGACTATGCACGACGTGGATGCATTTGAGACACGCGTATCCGCTTATCCAGCGATCATCGTTCTGTCCAACAGCGCGCAGGGCGGGGTGACGGTCGCCGAGACGACTGCGGAGTTCGGGCCAGCAAGCGCATCTGCTCTCGCCAAGGCCTCGGCGCATGAGAGGTTCGATGAATACATCGACGTCGGGGTCAAAGCACACCGGCTCGCGCAGTGGTTTCCTGGCGATGGGCTGTGGCCTACCGGATCGCCTGCGCGGCTCGCGCTAATCGCCCACCTCAACGGTAAGTTCGGACCCCTGCACGACCCCCGCACCGCCACGCGGGTAGGCATTGGCATCGCCACCGGAGCAGACAAGGTGTACGTGACCAAGGATGCGAATGCCGCCGAGGCTGAACGCATGGTGCCATTGTCGATGGCCCAGGACTTAGCGACGGGCGAATTTGTTTGGCACGGCAAGTATTTGGTGAATCCGTGGGCGGAAGATGGCTCACTCGTCGCGCTGGACGATTTTCCGCGAATGGCAACATACTTGTCCGGCCACCCCGCCCTGCGCGAACGATTCGTTGCCCGGAAGGCTCCTAAATCGTGGTATCGGACGATCGACAAACTCAACGCTGGCCTCACGGCCAAACCGAAGCTGCTGCTCCAAGACATGAAGGCATACATTCACCCCGTCTTGGAGCCCGGCGGTTACTACCCGCACCACAACCTCTATTACGTGGTGTCCGACACCTGGGACATGGAGGTGCTTGGCGGGCTGCTCCTCGGACGGGTTGCGCAGGCTTACATAGAGGCTTACTGCGTCCGTATGCGCGGCGGAACCCTGCGATTTCAGGCGCAGTACCTCAAGCAGATTCGGGTGCCTCATCCTGAACAGATCGACCCGTCGGTGGCCGAGGCGCTGCGTGCGGCGTTCCGTGATCGTGACGTGGATGGGGCGACCAAGGCTGCCGGCGAGGCCTACGGCATCGACCTTGCGGAGTACGAGCTGACGACACCATGACGGCAACATTCGAGGACTACGACACCGCCGTGCGTGCCTTCTGGGCCGGGCGCGACCTTCAAACGCAGAAGCAGATTGACTCGGGCAAGATCGACGCAGGCACTCGCGGATCGGTGACTGGTGGGCAGCATCTCGGTCCACTCCAAGACGTCATCGCAGAGCAGTTCATGCCGCTAGTCGAACTGGGTGCCCAGGTTCGGCGCACCGGCATAATTCCGCTACCTGGCTTCTATCGGCGGGCGAAGAACTGGGACATCGTGGTCACCTACGAAAAGATCCTGGTGGCTGCGATCGAGTGCAAGTCGCAGGTCGGGTCATTCGGCAACAACTTCAACAACCGGACCGAAGAAGCCATCGGCAACGCGGTAGACCTCTGGCGTGGCTATGAGGCGGGCTATGTCGGAAAAGTTCGGCCCTGGCTCGGTTTTGTCTTCGTCATCGAGCACGCCCCAAAGTCCACAAGCATCGTTAGGGATCAAGGCACCCCGGTCTACCGAACTGATCCCGTGTTCGACAATTCGTCGTACATCGACCGATACGGCATTCTCTTTGATCGGTTGGTGCGCGAACGGCTCTACGACGCAACGTGTCTGGTATCCACCGTCAGTGGCGAGGGAATTCACGACGAGCCGGTGCCAGAAGTCTCGACGCACAACCTCACCGCCGCCATAACGGGCCGGGTTGCGTACATTCGCGGCCTCGTTTGAGGCCGCCGCAGCCCTGCATACGATGCGTTCGGCACGGTTGCCTAGCCGCCGATCCGGCGACGCAGATACTCGGGAATCGACGTGATCGGGCGATCGCGCATCCGCCGCTCGGTGTCGAGGGGTGACGCGAAGCCCCACTGCTGACCGATCGAGTGCACCAGCACGTCGTGGGCGACGACGACGGCGGCGAGGCTGTCGGGCTGGTGCTGCCCGGCCTGCCAGGTGACCGCCGCCTGCTCAAGATCGGGCAGGTGCCCGGCGATGCGGGTGGTGCCGGTTTCCAGCCCTTGCAGCAACGCCGCCGACCAGGCCAGCGCGTCGCCGCCGCCGCGCCCCGACCCTTTCGGAGGCCAGGTGGTCACGCGGATCGGGCGGTCGAGCTTGGCCCGGCGCAGCGCGTCGTTGACGACCCGCCGGTAGGTCTCGCGGGCGGCGAAGCCCTCGACGGCGATCTCCGACGCGCCGACGTCGACAGCAAGATCGACCGCCGCCCGCGCACAGGCGTCGGAGGTCATCGGTGCCGAGACATCGGCGATCACGACCACCACGCTCTCACGGGTCAGCGACGCCGCGACGATGCCGCAGCTGTCACCGGAGCCGGAGTCGGACGGGTCGACTCCGACGACGGTCTTGACGGCTCCCGCAGGGGCAGCCGGGAGCCGCCACTGGTCCAGCCACTCGCGCTTGACGAGGCCACCTTCGGGCGCGGCGGGCACGCCTTCGTACAGCGCGTACCAGGCCCGTTCGCCGGAGGTGCGCCGAGCAGCGGCGTAGTGGTCGGCCGTGAACCCCAGCACCGACGTCATCGCCGTGCCGGGTGCGCGACCGAGGGCATCGGGTATGCCCGCCTCGGCGACGGCGGGCACGTTGGTGTGCCGCCACACGTCCGGCTCGCTGTCGAGCAGCACCCCGGCCAGATCAGCAGGGTGCCACCTCGTCATCACCAGCAGGGTGGACCCGCCAGGGTGAACGCGGGGAGCAAGTGTGCTGCGGTATTCGCTCTCCACCCGGCGACGATGGGCGGCGCTATCGGCCTCCTGTGCGTCCTTCACCGGGTCATCAATCACCAACAGGTCGGCACCGAAACCCGTGACACCGCTGTTGATTCCGGTCGCCAGAAGCCCACCCGCATGGCCCTCGACCCTCCAGCGACCGACTGCGCGAGCGTCCTGGCTGAGCCGGATGCCCAGCATGTCCGAGTGCTCGGCGATGATGCGCCGGGCCTCGCGGCTATGCGCCTGGGCCAGTTCGTCGCTGTAGGACACAATGACCACTTCGAGATCGGGGTTACGCGACAGCGCCCACACCGATGTCCAGATCGCCAGCAGCCGCGACTTGCCGGTGCGCGGGCTGGTGGTCACGATGTCGCGTTGATCGGGTTGTTCCACGGTCCTCACGGCGATGTCCGACAGGAGCCGGATCGCGGGTGTGATGACGAACTTCGGGTCCAGCATCTTCGCCAGGTCGGCAGGGCTGGTGGGTCGTTGGCGGCTCCGCCCGGCTGCCAGCACGCGAGCGGCGGTCAGCGTAATGATGGTCACGCTGCACCTTTCTGGTCGAGACCGGCATGCTCGGCCCTCCACAGGTCGGTGCGCATCCAAGGGTGGCCGCAGCCGTCGCAGCGGTACCGGCAGACCAGACGTCGACCACCCGGCCAGGTGATCGAGGTCGGCTCCGTCAGCGAGGCCAGCCGAACCCTGCTGTCGCCCTGGTCGCCGAGCGGGTTGCAGTGCGGGCAGTAGTCCGGCAGATAGTCGATGCTCCGGCTGCCGGAGCGGCGGTCGATGGTGATCACGGTGCTCTCCTCGGTGTGTCGTTGGCGTTGTTGGTGAAGCAGTCCGGTCGCCGCTGCCGAGGCTCAGTAGCGACCGGGTGAGTTGGTTAGGCCGATGCAGCGATCGGCGGCACGCGGCGCAATCCGGCACGCAGGCTGGCGATCTGGCTGCTGCCCGTCCCGCCGCCGTCGGTGACGCCCAGAGCCTTCAACACGTCGTCGTTGGTCGCCTCGCCGGTCATGAACAGCTTCTGGGCGACGCGCACGACGGTCCAGCAGCGGCGGCACCGCACTGCGCGCCTCCGCCGTCGGGTTGCCGTACATGTCCTGCACACCCGCTGCGCACAGCCGCCGATCGTCGCTGCTGTTGGCGGTGCGCAAGTGCCGCAGCTGCATCGCCGTCGGGCGCGGCCCGTATTCCCACCGCGCCTCCGCGAACATGCCCGCATACGTCACACGGGGGTCGATGTGCTCGGACAACTGCGCGAAGGTGGTGAACCCGTGCAGACCGGACACCTTGCCGTTGGTGACGACAGCGGAGCGGATTTCGCCGCCGAGCATCGCGCAGGCCACGGCATGCCCGGCTTCATGGACGCAGGCGGCGAGGTGCCGCCGCTCGCCGTCTGTCAGGTCGGCGCGTGTGAGGGGTCGCCGGGCCTTGGTCTGGGTCATCGAGTGTCCTTTCGGGTCGGGTGATCGGTCTCCGGCGGGACGTCGGGGCGATCGGCACATAGCTCAGATCACCGCCCCGACGCCCACCTTCGAGACGCGAGGAGAGTCGTTGTGGTTGAACCGCTTCGAGAGCAGTCGTTCGCGGGCTTTGCGGTCGCGGGCGTCGGCCCGTGCTGCAGCCGCTTCGAGGTGGCGGTCGATGCACGCCGAGCAGGTGTAGCCCCAGACGTCGCCCTTGTACAGCCAGCACGGCCCGTTGCAGGACCGGCATCGCGGACCGCGATAGGAGGTCGGGGCAGTCATCGGAAGTCGTTTCCTCTCTGGCGGATTGGCGTCTCAGACCTCGATGCCCAACGCGGAGAGTTCGGCGCGAGGATCGGGCTTGGCAGCGGTCAGGACGGCGGTCTGCTTCTCGGCGGTGTCGAGCGCCCGCTCAAGCGACAGCGCGGCCCGGTCGACGGTCTCGCGCAACAGATTGTCCAGCCGGTCTGATCGTGACGGCTGACCCCGCAGGGCAGGCGCGCCGGGCGGGAAGGCCCGCGCCAGCAGGTCTGCCAACGGACGATCGACCGACGTCACCATCTCGACCAGCGCAGCCGCCCACGTCCCGTCAGCGATCATCTCGTCGGTGATCTCGGGCAGCGCGGGGCGCGGCGCGAGGTCGCAGATCGTGGTCATCGCCCACCGCCTCGCTGCAGGGTCATCGGCAAGATGCTCCGTGCGCTGCCGGGCGTCACGCTCGGCGTCCCAGCGGGTGGCGGTACCGGCGAACTCATGCACCGCGTCGGCCAAGTTGAGCACCTGCCGCCGGAGCCGCAACGGCGAGGCCAGACGGGTGATGCGATCGGCCAGCGGCCCGGCCACGTCGGCGATCTCGCAGATGGCCGAGAACTTCCCGGTGTTGACGGTCGGCAGATGCGCACGGCGACGGCGGCGAAGCTCGGCTTGCGAGTCCCGGCGCGGTGTCACTGGGCCACCGCCGCAGCGTCGGTCTGCGCGTCGGTGTCGACGTCGGTGCCGGTGTCGATCAGGTCCAGCAGTTCGTCGGCTCGTTCGGGGGTAAGCCCCGTGTCCCGGACAAGAAAGGTGCGGCGACGCCAGAAGCTCAGTGCCGCGTCGCATTCGGCGACGCGGGGACCGTCGACCTCACCCCGGCTGGCGAGCACGGCCTTACGGCCACGCCACGACTCCATGCTGCGGGTGCGAGGGTGCGGTGTTGCTGTCATGCGACCTAGTGTGCCACTCGACAGTGCAAGCAACTCGCCCAAATATGTTGCGGGCTAATGAGATAACCCCGACAACGGCGTGATTCTGTGGCGCCATCGTGGCTGCTCAGACGCAGCAACCCCGGCGCCTGCGGGAGACCGGGGGTTGTCGGGGTGTCGGCGTGTCGGGGCAGGTCAGGCGTTGACGCGGCTCCGCGTGTTGTAGACCGTCGCACGGCTCACGCCATACTCATCGGCCAGGGCCGTCGCCGATTCGCCCTCAGTGAGGCGACGAGACACCGCAGCGGCCTGTTCGTCGGTGAGTGAGGCCTTGCGGCCCTTGTACTTCCCGGCCTGCTTCGCGATCGCAATGCCCTCGCGCTGGCGCTCCAACGTCAGTGACCGCTCGAACTCCGCCACCGCGCCCATCACCGACAACATCAACACGGCGCACGGGTCGGCGCTGTCGCGGGTGAAGCTCAGGTTCTCCTTGACGAAGGTGACCTTCACGCCGCGTGCGGTCAGGTCATCGACGGTGCGGCGCAGGTCGACCAGCGACCGGGCCAGCCGGTCCATGCTGTGCACGACCAACTCGTCGCCCTCGCGCACGTAGCCCAGGCACTCGGTCAGCGCCGGACGGTCGGTGTCCTTGCCGCTGGCGTGATCGGTGAAGGTGCGGTCGACGGTGAGGCCGTCAAGCTGGCGGGCAGTGTTCTGGTCGACGGTGCTGACGCGCACGTAGCCGACTCGCTGGCCGTTGCTCATGGTGTGGTTCCTCTCGGTGTTCGTTGGGTGAGTTCTAGGTGAGTAATTCCCAACCTTGGTCAGTGGTCGTAGGCGATCAGTGACCTCTTGACTGGGCTGTTGATCTTCCAGTTGTGCCAGATCACAGCGGCAAGGGCGAGGAGGCGCTGGGCGACGCGGGCGTAGA
>NZ_UPHQ01000219.1 GCF_900566055.1 Mycobacterium innocens | reverse complement strand
GCCGTGACCGCCATTGGCTCCCAGCCCGCCCTGTCCGCCGGCTCCGCCGTTGCCGATCAACCCGGCGGCACCGCCGTCGCCCCCGGCTCGGCCAGCGGCCCCGGATCCGCCGTTGCCGCCGTTGCCGTATAGCAAGCCGCCGGCGCTGCCGGCTTGCCCGCTACCCGAGGCGGCGTCGGCGCCGTTGCCGATCAGTGGGCGGCCCAGGGCCGCTTGGGTCGGCGCATTGATCACGTTAAGTAGTTGCTGTTGGACGTTGGCTGCTTCAGCACCGGCGTAGGCGTTACCGGCTGCGGTCAGCGTCTTCACGAACTGGCTATGCAGGATCGACGCCTGGGCGCTCATCGACTGGTACTGCTGGGCGTGTGACCCGAAAATAGCCGCGATCGCTGCGGACACCTCGTCGGCTCCGGCGGCCACGACACCCACGGTGGGGGCCGCTGCCGCGACGCTCGCATTGTTGATGGTCGTTCCAATTCCGGCCAGATCCGTTGCCGCAGCGATGACCACGTCCGGCCTGGTAAACAAGAATGTCATGGCAGCTTTCTTCGATCTACAGCTGATTGGAGCAGCCGAATGCTATCGCGTAAGCCCAGCTCAGGACGGCAGGATATAGAAACGAGATCTAAACGTTATCGAAGCGTTATACTCTCCTAATCGGAATTGTAAAGTTCGTTTACATGAGCACAGCAATTATGTCAATTGCATTGACAATCGCTTAGTCTGACGCGGGACTGGGCATGTGCGAAGACATTGCGTCCTAGGACACCGCTGATGTAATGCCCTTTGGTGGGGTCGGTGTCCATGGCCTTTGGACGCTTCAACTGCTGAGCTGTGACGGCATGTGAAAATTGACCCCTGGATGGGTGGTTGGTGATGCGGTCAGGCGATGGCCCAGCCTGTGGTTGCCTGGTGCAGGCCCAGGGTGGCCAGGCGGGCGAGGTTGATGGCGCCGGCTCGGGTCCTCACCGAAACGCGCGACGCGGTGACGGCGGCCGGCCCGGATGGCCACGGTGTGCTCGGCCGGGCAGGTCACCGTGCCGGTAGCCAGGTCGATGCTGAACCGGTCCTTGGAAAAGCCGTTGGCGTTGCGCACTGGGGGCACCTTGGTGCGCATGTCATGACCGCGACGGGTTTGTTCCTCCAGGGTGGGCCCGTCAGCGTAAGCTGAATCCCCATACACCTCAAAGTCTTTCGACCCTGCTTCACCGCCGCAGCTGCCCTGCGACTGGTCAGCGCTGTCAGCGGCATCGGCGGCGCGCTTTTTGGCGGCAGGTTCACAATCGGCAGCAGACTCACCGCCACCTGAGGCGGCGTCGCCGGCAGCTGCGCCGGTGTGGGGTTGGCCCAGCAGTTCGTCAAGGACCTCGCGGTCGGCGGCGTTGGCCGCGGTGACAGACACCGCGGTGATCAACTCGTCATCAGGATCGACTGCCAGATGCGACTTGTAACCGTCGAAGGTTCGGGCGCGTGACTTGTGACCGTGGCGGGCCTCGGTGTCGACCGTGGAGATCAGCCGGTCTCGAGCCATCCCACGAGCGATGCGAAACACCCCATCGGAGCCGGCTTCGACGTCTTGCCAGCCACCAACCCCAACAACTCGCCCGCCTGGCCCAGCGGCCCCTCCAACTCGTGGTCATCCAGGACCCTCAGCGCGGCATGGGCATCCTTGACCAACCCATCCACCAAAGCTTCCCGGGCAGCCGGGTCGTCCCAGTCACACGGCGGCTTACCCAAACTGGCGTAATCATCATCGCGGGTCAACACCGCACGCACCGCTTTTGCCAATGTCGGATCGACTCGATCGGCCGGGGCGACTTTGCGGATCGCCGCGCGCAACTGAATCACCGTGTCTTGGGTGGCCACCGCGTCAAACAGCGGGGGGGGAAATCGATCACGCGGCGCCGTCCCCGCAACAGTCCCGCCGCGCGCGCGGTGGTGTTGACATCGTCGAACAACCGCCGCGGCCCGATCCGAATCGCGCAGCCGGTTGCGCATCCCGACCAGCACCGTGGGATGAAAGGCCTCCGCCCCCACCATCAACCCCGCAGCAGCCTTCCACCGCAGATCAAAGGCCAGTCGGTCACAGGCTTCCCGACCTGAGAGCCCCTCCTGTTTACGATCGCCGGCCGCATCGCCCGCCACGCCCGCCACGCCCGCCGAACCCGGCTGCGCCTGGCTGTCCACGCACCCTGGGCCGACGCGTTGACCACCGCGTTGGCCCGCCCGCAACCCGGTTGACCAACTACCCGCCCATCCCCACGACCCCACGAAAGGACCTCCCGGGCCCAAGGAACCCGGCAGAACCCCGCTGACCACCGGGCCCACCACCGCACCCCCGACCCGAAAATCAAGATCGAAAACCACAATCCGACCCGATCAGGTCACCACGCCAGTCCCACGAAACATCCGGGTTAACCACTCGGTGGACTGCCCTGGGCGTCGCCAATGGGTAAACGCGCAGTTGCAGTGACAATCGCGCGCATTCGCCGCAATGCGCCATTTCTGCTGGTCACGCTCCTGCCTGACGAGAAGCTTGTGATTAAGTAATAGTTTGCTGAGTACACATTGATCACTTCTGTTTCAATTCCTAGATAAATGCGTGACATACCTGCTGTATATGCAGGTCAGACGCTTATCTGTTTAATCGTGATTACCACCACAATATTTGGTTTCCTATGCATATTGTCGGTAGTGTCCCTCCCCATGATTGCTTTAGCAACGCTGTTGACGCTTATCAACCAGGTTTCGGGAACCCCTTATATTCCGGGTGGCGATTCGCCGGCCGGCACCGACTGTTCAGGGTTGGCTTCGTGGGTGTCGAATGCGGCTACGGACCGGCCCGTTTTCGGCGATCGCTTCAACACCGGCAACGAGGAAGCCGCTTTGGCGGCCCGGGGCTTTCAACGGGGCACTGCTCCCAACGCTTTGGTGATCGGGTGGAATGGTGGCCACACGGCCGTCACGTTGCCCGACGGCACCCCGGTGGCCAGCGGTGAAGGTGGCGGGATACGCATCGGTGGCGGTGGTGCCTACCAGGCGCAATTCACCCATCACATGTACCTGCCGATGGATGCCGACGCGGTCGCAGAGGATGCGCCCCCGCCGGATGGGGCCGCTGTTCTGGTCGATGCCGTGGACCCGGGCGAAGCGCCGGCCCCGGTGCCCGAAGATCCGGGTCCGATAGGCGATCCGGAAATGGTGAATACGTAACCAATCGGTTGCTATGTGACACGGGCAACAGCAATTCTGCGACCTAGGTCACACATATGACCCCGTACGGATAACCGCAGCCACGCCCATCGCATTGTGCGCCTAATCACAATGCGGTACGGGCGTGGTTGCGTCATTTTGTGGCGCATTAACTTGTCGACGGTTGCCGCTGCCGAATTCGATTCTCGTGGATTCGGGGGATTCGTTCATGCTGAGGCTTGGTTCGATTCGGGGCTCGATTCGCCGGTCGATGCTTCATACTATTGCCGCGACGGAAGGAGTTTTGCCGGTGACATCCCAGGCCGCCGAGTCCAGCACCGCTTTGGGCCGGATCATCGCCGCCACCCGGGAGGCGGTAACCGCCGACCGGGCCAACGGGCGGGTGGTATTCCAGGCTTCGGCCACCGCGCACGACGCGGTGGCCAGCACGGTAAGCCTCGGCCAGTACCAGGTCGAAGTCGACGAGCCGCCACCCCTCGGCGGCGAGAGCAAGGCCCCGAACCCCGTTGAGTACTACCTGGCCTCGCTGCTTTCCTGCCAAATCGTCACCTGGCGCTTCTGGGCGGAAAAGCTCGGGATCGCGGTCGACGACATCACCGCGCATGCCGAAGGTGATCTCGACGTGCAGGGCTTCTTCGGATTCGACGACAATGTCCGCTCCGGCTTCCAGGAGGTCCGTGTGGTGATCAGCCTGACCGGACCCGAGACGCCGGAACGCTACCGCGAGTTGCAGCAGGCAGTCGACCAGCACTGCCCGGTGCTGGATCTGACCCGCAATGCCACTCCGGTGACCACCCGAGTGCAGCTCAGTTGACCGAGGTCTGCTGGGTATTCTGACCCTGCCTGCCAGGCATCAGGCCGGTGGCAGAAGTGGGGAGCGGCAATGATCTTCATCGTCGTCAAGTTCGAAACCAAACGCGAGTGGAGCGAACGCTGGCCGGATCTGGTGGCGCCGTTCACCGCGGCTACCCGCGCCGAAGAAGGCAACCTGTGGTTCGAGTGGTCGCGCAGCCTGGACAATCCGGCCGAATACGTTCTGGTCGAAGCCTTCCGCGACGGTGACGCCGGCGCGGTCCATGTCAACAGCGATCACTTCCAGCAGGCCATGCAGCAGCTGCCGCAGGCGTTGGCGGCCACGCCAAAGATCATCAGCCAAACCATCGACGCCACCGGGTGGTCGGCCATGGGGGAGATGTCGGTGGGCTAGCCGACGATCACGGCGATCTCGTTGCCCAGCCGGTAACCAGGCGCCAGCGGCAGCGTATCGCCGCTCCAGAACTTGCCCGGGTCGAACCAGTTCGCGTCCTTGTCCGTGGCGAGCAACCCCATCTCCTCGTAGGTGATGGCCACCGTCTCGGCGCAGTACGCCGTCTCCAGGCCCAGCGCGCGTCGGGTTGCCTTGCGTCGTCGGGTTTGTTCGCGAACCTTGCTGTCCACCACCGGAATTCCACGGATCCAGTCGTTGATGGTGGGCAGCCGGCCACGTAGCCAGCGGCCGGTCAGCCGAGCGGTGGTGGGAAATGGGGTGCCGTCCATCCGCGCGATCACCCGCAGCAGTTCGTTCTCCTGTTCCCGGTTCGCATACGGGGTCAACTGACGCAGCCAGCACCGCTGCTGGTAACGCCCGGTCCACTGCTCCACGACCCCGCGGGCGTCGTTGAGCTGCACGCCGCGATGGTGGGTGCCGGTCCACACGTCGACGAGCTTGTCGCCCAGTTCGGCATGCCAGATCAGCGGCGGCAAGTCGTCGATGGCCACCGTCATACCGACGTGGTTCACCGGGCTGTTGGTCAACGTCTGGATGGCGCGGTCCGGGCCGGACCGCCCCCGAAACAACCACAGGTCGCCGGTCCGGGTTTCGTTCAGCGCTTGGTCCACGGGAAGCGTGCTGGTTTCCACCCCAGCACCTTAGGCAGACATAGGCTGTCGTCATGCGCAGCGTATGGAAATGGCTAGGCCTGGCCGGTGTCGCCGGTGTCGTCGCCGGAGGGGCGCTGGTGGTACGCGACGAACGCAAGCGCCGCGCCTACACCGCCGACGAGGTCCGGGCCCGGCTGCACCAGAAGCTGGCCGATTCCGACGCGGCAGGCTATCAGTCCGAGTCGGACACGGGCCGGGATGCCACCGCGAACAACCGGTAGCTGCCGGAGAAGCCCTTCAATTCGACGTCGCGGCCCTCGTCGAAACCGATGTCGTCGCAATCGCCGACGGCGTCGCGAACCGGTTGGCTCACCAGTATTTCGCCGCCGGCGGCCTGCCCGGCAACCCGGGCCGCCATGGCGACGTTGCGGCCGAACAGGTCGTCGCCCCGGCGTACCGAACGGCCCATGTGGATGCCGATTCTGACCCTGATTACGTTGCGCCGCTTACGCTTTGCTTCCCTGTGCAGCGCATCCTGGATATCGATGGCGCACCGTAGGGCCTGTTCGGCCCGGGCGAACGCGACCATGAATCCATCGCCTTGACTCTTCACCACGTGGCCGGACCGGCGTTCGACGAGCTCGTGAATCATCTTGTCATGTGCGCCAATGAGTTTGACCCAGGCTCGATCACCGATCCGCTCGTTGAGCGCGGTGGACTCCTCGATGTCGGAGAACAGGATCACCACCCGACCGTCCGGGGTGACTCGCGCCAGGTCCGGCCGCTCCACTTCGGCCCAGTCCGCCAGGTCTTCGATCGAGCTGCGCACGGCCGCGCCGAGGCCCTCCTTGCGCACCAGGTTTGCGGTCTGCCACACCGTCTTGACGGCCTCGCGGCCACCGGACAACAACCGGTTGCGGGCATCGGCGCGGCGTCGCAGCTCCTCGACCTCCTGACGACTGCGGCTCAGCAACCGCCACAGCACGAGCAGCCCGCCGGCTTCCGTCACCGCGATCCCGGCCAGCACATAGACCGCGATGTGCAGCGCAGCACCGGAGCCCAACACCCGGTCCATTCTTCCCGGGCCCGGTTGAGTCGATCTTGTCGGGCCAGGGGGCAATGTCTAGGGTTGAGGTCGGCCACCACGGGGAAGTAGCTGTCAAGCCGTTGGGTGACTTTCGCAGAGGACGTCCTGGAGGTGGGCATTGGCCGGTAGCGCATCTAGCGCCTCAGACGTGTTGGTGATCTTCGGAATTACCGGTGATCTGGCCCGCAAGATGACCTTCCGCGCGCTGTACCGGTTGGAGCGTCGGGGGTTGCTGGACTGTCCGATCGTGGGTGTAGCCAGTGACGACATCCCGGTGGACAAGCTGGTCGAGCGGGCCCGGGAGGCCATTGGTCAGTCGGGGGAGACGTTCGACGACAAGGTGTTCGGCAGATTGGTGAGCCGGTTGTCCTATCTGTCGGGCGACGTGACCGACAGCGCCTTGTACACATCGCTGGCCAAGCAGATCGGTTCCGGACGTCGCCCCCTGTACTACTTGGAAATGCCGCCTGCGTTGTTCGCCCCGATCGTCGAGAATCTGGCAGCGGCCGACCTGGTGCGGGGCGCACGCGTCGCGGTGGAGAAGCCCTTCGGTCACGACCTGGCCTCGGCGCGCGAACTCAACTCCAGGCTGCGGGCGGTCCTCGACGAAGAGCAGATCCTGCGCGTCGACCACTTCCTGGGCAAACAACCCGTCGTCGAGCTGCAATACCTGCGCTTCGCCAATCGTGGCCTCGCCGAGTTGTGGGATTCCAAGAGCATTTCCGAAATCCACGTGACCATGGCGGAGAACTTCGGCGTCGAGGACCGCGGCTCGTTCTACGACGCGGTCGGCGCCCTGCGTGACGTCGTGCAGAACCATCTGCTGCAGGTGCTGGCGCTGGTGACGATGGAGCCACCCGTCGGCGCCAGCGCCGACGATCTCAACGACAAGAAGGCCGAGGTGTTCCGCGCGATGCCGGCGCTGGAGCCGGCGCGTTACGTGCGTGGCCAGTACCGGGGCTACGGCGATGTTGCCGGGGTGGCGCAGAATTCGCAGACCGAGACCTACGTGGCGCTGCGGACCGAGATCGACAACTGGCGCTGGGCAGGCGTACCGATATTCCTGAGGGCCGGAAAAGCGTTGCCGGAGAAGGTAACCGAGGTCCGGATGTTTCTGCATCACGTTCCCGGGTTGGCGTTTCTGCCCAACCGCCGGCCGCCCGAGCCCAACCAGATCGTGCTGCGCATCGATCCCGACCCCGGGATGCGGCTACAGATTTCGGCCCACACCCACAATGCGTGGCAAGACATCCACCTGGACTCCTCGTTCGCCGAAGACCTCGGTGAGCCGATCCGGCCCTATGAGCGACTCCTGCACGCCGGATTGCAGGGTGATCGCCAGCTTTTCGCCCGCGAAGACAGCATCGAGGAGACCTGGCGGATCGTGCAGCCGGTGCTCGACAACCCGGGTGAGATCCACCAGTACGACCGCGGTTCCTGGGGGCCCGAGGCCGCGCACACGCTGCTGCGCGGTCACCGCAGTTGGCAACAGCCGTGGCTGCCTCGCGGCGCCAAAACAGGACAGTAAGGGAGACGAAATCATATGCAGCTAGGGATGATCGGTCTGGGCCGGATGGGTGCCAACATCGTCCGCCGAGTAGTCAAAGGTGGGCACGAATGCGTGGTGTACGACCACAACCCCGACGCCGTCAAGGCGATGGCGAGGGAGGACAACACCACCGGGGTGTCGTCACTGCGGGAGCTGCGTGACAAACTCTCCGCGCCGCGAGTCGTGTGGGTGATGGTGCCCGCGGGCACCATCACCACCGGGGTCATCGAGGAGCTGGCCGAGACCCTGGACTCCGGAGACATCGTGATCGACGGCGGTAACACCTACTACCGCGACGACATTACGCATGCAAAGTTGCTGTCCGACAAGGGAATTCACTTGCTGGACACCGGCACCAGCGGGGGCGTGTGGGGCCTGGAGCGTGGCTACTGTCTGATGATCGGCGGAGATGCCGGCGCATTCGCGCATGCCGAACCGATCTTTGCCACCGTCGCGCCGGGGGTGGACGCGGCGCCGCGCACGCCCGGCCGCGACGGCGAGATCACGCAGTCGGAGAACGGCTACTTGCATTGCGGGCCGTCCGGGGCCGGACACTTCGTCAAGATGGTGCACAACGGCATCGAGTACGGCATGATGGCCTCGCTGGCCGAGGGGCTGAACATCTTGCGTAATGCCGACATCGGCACCCGCGTGCAGCAGGGTGACGCCGAGACCGCGCCGCTGTCCAACCCGGAGTACTACCAGTACGACATCGACATCCCCGAGGTCGCCGAACTGTGGCGCCGCGGCAGCGTCATCGGTTCGTGGCTGCTGGATCTGACCGCGATCGCACTGCACGAATCGCCTGAGCTGCAGGAGTTTTCAGGGCGGGTCTCCGATTCCGGCGAGGGCCGGTGGACCTCGATCGCGGCGATCGACGAGGGTGTGCCCGCGCCGGTGCTCACCACCGCGCTGCAGTCCCGGTTCGCCTCGCGTGACCTCGACGACTTCGCCAACAAGGCGCTGTCGGCCATGCGCAAGCAGTTCGGCGGACACGCCGAGAAACCGGCCAACTAACCGGCGGCAACGGTCCGTCTGACGAAGTCCACCACCACATCGCTGAAGGCGTCGTTGTCGTCGCCCGCGGCGGTGTGTCCGGCGTTGGACAGCTCGACGAACTCCGCGCGCGGCACTTTGGCCAGAAAGTCCTGGACCCCTTCCGGGCTCACCACGTCGGAGAGTTTGCCGCGGATCAACAGCATCGGGATCTTCAGGTTCATCGCTGCCCGTTCGAAGTTCTCGGTGCGCAGGTCCGGGTCATCCAGGGGGGCGGTCATCATCGCCGGATCCCAGTGCCAGTACCACCGTCCGTCGCGCTGCCGCAGATTCTTCTTCAACCCCTCGGGACTGCGCGGCTTGGTGCGGTGCGGCAGATAGGCCGCGACGGCGTCGGCGGCTTCCTCGAGCGAAGCGAAACCGTCAAGGTTGGTGCGCATGAAATCCCGGATACGGGCGCTGCCGTCTTTCTCGTACCGGGGTACCACGTCGACCAGCACTAATCCCGTCACCCGGTCGGGGCCTGCGGCGTCGGCGACCAGGATGCCGGTCAGCCCGCCCATGCTGGCCCCGATCACCACCACGTGACGACCGATCGCATCCATGACCTGCAACACGTCCTCGGTGAGGGTCTCGACGGCGTAATCCGCGACCGGCGCTCGATCGCTGTCTCCGTGGCCACGGGTGTCGAGCGCGACGACGTGAAACCTCTCGTTCGCCAGGATCTGGCCGGTTTTCTTCCAGGAGAACCGGTTTTGGCCGCCGCCGTGCAACATCGAGATGCTCGGCCGGTCAGCCGCCTCGGCGCCGCGGTTCCATTCGTCGGCGACCAGCGTGATCCCCCCGACACCGGAAAACTCGACGGTGCGGGGGCGGCTCACGATGCTCACGCATTCCGACGTTACCTAGTTCGTTTAAGCACCTTCATCCAGGGTGGCGACGTGACCGCGGGCCGCATCCAGGCTTCTGCCACCCGCTGACGCCAAGGCCCCATGGGGGCCAAGGTCTCGTTGAGTTTCCTTCCGGCCGTCGTGGCCATTTCGGTCCCGAGCTACTGCCCACAGCACCAGCAGCAGCTATTGGCGACGTAACCGCGCCGCGTCGCGGGTGCGGTTCTGAACAATGTGCGGTGAGTTTTCGTCGTCGCCGGGGTCTATCACAGCGACGACGCCCCGACGACACGGAGACTGCCATGCCATCGATCACGCCCGCACTCTGGTTCGACCACAATCTGGAAGAGGCGGCCCAGTTCGACACCTCGGTGTTCCCGAACTCGCACGTCGAGAATTTCAACCGCTACACCGAGGCCGGCCCGGGTGAACCGGGCGCGGTGGTGTCGGGCACCTTCGTCCTGGACGGGGTGCGGTTCGTCGGCATCAACGGCGGCCCGGAATTCCGCTTCACCGAGGCGGTGTCCTTCATGGTCGACTGCAAGGACCAGGACGAGGTCGACTACTACTGGGACCGGCTGACCCGAGGCGGCGAGGAATCGCAGTGCGGCTGGTGCAAAGACCGCTTCGGGCTGAGCTGGCAGATCGTCCCGGCTCGACTACGCGAGCTGCTCACCGACCCCGATCCTGCCGCGGCGACCGCGGCGACCACCGCGATGCTCGGTATGCGCAAGATCGTCATCGCCGAATTGGAAAGGGCCGCAGCGCAAGTGTGAGCTCACACTCGGTGAGCCGGGCGATCCATTCGATCGCCGTATCGATAATCGGCGCGACGTCGTCGGGTTTCTCGCAGTCGGCGATCATCAACGACGACTCGGCCATCGTCGCCATCAGAAGGCGGCTCAGCAGTTGGCCACGCAGCGACGTGTCCGGCGGCAGCACGACCAGCCAGCGGCGGAAGGCGGCCGACATCCGGTCGCGGCGGACGGTCTCGAACCCGGCGGGCGTGTCACCGGACGACAACACCCTGGCCCGGCATCGGTTGTCCCACATCGCCTCCAGGTAAGCCCGCAGGTGAAGTTGCAGTGCGTGGCGCGGGTCGGCGCCGTCCGGGCCGGACCGGGAGGCGTGCTGCATCGCCGCCTCGATACGGCGTTCCACGTCGTCGGCCACTTGCTCGAAGATCGCCAGAAACAGTTCGCTCTTGCCGCCGAAATGGTGGTAGATGCTGCCGATGCTGGCGCCTGACTTGGCCACCACGTCGGCCATCGTCGCCGCGGTGAAGCCCCTGGCCGCGAAAACCTCGGTTGCCGCATCCAGGATCCGCCGTTGAGTGGCGCCCGTTCTGGCCCATCGGCGGACGGTGTCGCCGTTGCTCGCTGAACTCGCCCGCATGTCAGCCGACCACCGCCGGCAGCACCCGCAGCGAGCGGAACTCCAGCCGGGACGGGCCACCGGTCATGCCCCGGGAACCCGTCTGCGCCAACGGCATTCCGCCCAACAGCCCGCCCGCACTTGCGGTGTTCAGCGCGTCGACCGCCGCGGCCAACGCCGACCGGGGCAACGGCGCTGCCGCCGCGGCGGCGGCCGCCATGGCCGTCGCGGTGACACCCAGCCACGGGCCGCTGATCAGCCCGCAGATCAGCGAGTCGACCGACACCGCCGTGGCGTCCAACTCGCCGGCAGCCGTCTCCCAGGCGCTCGCCGCGACCAACATCGACGCCGCCCCGGGACCGGTATACATCCGGCCCGAGTTGACTTCTGGGGGTAACGAGGCGAACATCATCGTTGCTTGGTCCTCCCGTTGGCGGCTCTGAAATTCAGGGTGCCGTGACGGCGGCGCGGCGTCTGTCGGCCGAGCGGCCACACCGGGGATGAATGCGGTGTCCCCCGATCGACGGTCTTTTTGTCCCCCATGCGTCCCGGTTACGTTGGATCATGCGCGGGCTGCAGGTGGCGACAGGAGTCAACATGAGGAACCAAGCTGCCGCGCCGGGCGCCACGCCCGGCATGATTGGCAACGCCGCGACCGACCACGCCAACGCCGACCAGGAAGCCTGTCATGTCTGAACCCCACTGGATCGACGTCCCGGGAGCCGGCGCTGATCTCAAGGCCCTGACCTGGGGTCCGGCTGACGCCCCCATCGCCTTGTGCCTGCATGGCTTTCCCGACACCCCGTACGGCTGGCGCAAGGTCGCTCCTCGGCTGGCGAAGTCGGGATGGCGGGTCGTCGCACCCTTCATGCGGGGATATGCGCCGTCGTCGATTCCGGCCGACGGCTGTTATCACGTCGGTGCGCTGATGCACGACGCACTGCGGGTGCGCGCGGCCGCCGGCGGGACCGACGACGACGTGGTGATCGGGCACGACTGGGGCGCGATCGCCGCCACCGGTCTGGCCGCGATGCCCGACAGCCCGTTCGCCCGGGCGGTCATCATGTCGGTGCCGCCCGCGGCGGCATTCCGCCCGCTGGGCCGGGCACCCGACCGCGGGCGGCTGGCCCGCGAGCTACCGCATCAGCTGTTGCGCAGCTGGTACATCGTCTACTTCCAGTTGCCCTGGCTGCCCGAGCGGTCCGCCGCGTGGCTACCGCCGCTGTTGTGGCGCCGGTGGTCGCCGGGTTATCACGCCGAGGAGGACCTGCGCCATGTCGACGCCGCGATCGGCACACCGGAGAGCTGGCGAGCGGCGCTGGGCCCGTACCGGGCCACCATCCGTAACACCCGGCCGCCGGCCGCCTACGCCGAGTTGAACCGGTGGTGGACCGAGCCGCCACGGTTGCCGAGCCTGTATCTGCATGGTCGCGACGACGGTTGTGCCACACCGGCTTTCACGCATTGGACGGAGAAGGTGCTGCCCGCCGGCAGCGATGTGGCGATCGTCGACCACGCCGGGCATTTCCTGCAGCTGGAACAGCCGGAGAAGGTGGCCGAGCTGATCCTGACGTTCGTCGGCACACCCGGCTGAGACTGTGGCCGCACACCGGATGGCGGCCGTCGACGCGCAGTTCTATTGGATGTCGGCCAAGATTCCCAATGACCAGTTCCTGCTGTACGCCTTCGACGGTGAAGACGCGGCTGTCGAGCGGGCTGTCGCGCAGCTCCTGGACCGGGCCCGCGCCTGTCCGGAGCTGCGGATGCGGGTCCACGACCGGTCCGCTCTGACCTATCCGCAGTGGGTTGCTGCGGGTGTCGAGCCCGAGCAGGTGATCCGCCACGAGCCGACCGACGACAGCTGGCAAGGCTGTCTGGCGGCCGTCGCCGCGCTGACCGACGAGCAGCTCGATGTTCGCCGGATGCCTTGGCGGGTCCACGTATTCACCCCGGTGACCGGGATTCCGGGGGTCAGCGGCGCGGGCACCGTTGCGGTCGTGCAAGTCGCGCATGCGCTCGGCGACGGCGTGCGCGCCTCGGCGATGGCGGCCTGGCTGTTCGGGCGGGCGGCGCCGGTGGCGCCGGTCACCGGGCCGCGGCGGGGTGTCCTGCCCTGGCGGGCCGCCGCAGCGGCCTGCGCGCACCGCCGCCTGGTTCGCGACACCAGGTCCGGGCGGTTGGCGCCGGGTGCCGGTTCGCGGCCGCTGCTTCCCACCAACGCCCGGCCCGAGGGTGTGCGAGCGGTGCGCACCCTGGTGCGGCAGCGCTCGCAATTGCCCGGTCCCACAGTGACTATCGCGGTGCTGGCCGCCGTGTCCACGGCGCTGTCCCGGCTGCTCGGCGGGTCGGCCGAATCGCTGGCAGCAGAAGTGCCGATGGCTAAACCGGGTGTGCCGCGAGCGCATAACCATTTCGGCAACGTCGGCGTCGGCCTGTATCCGGCGCTCGGTCACGCCGAGCGGGTTGGGCGGATAGCCGCCGACCTAGCCAATGCCCGCCGCCGCATGCGACATCCCGCCGTGCGGGCGGCCGACCTGGCCTTCGCGACCATTCCGGCAGCGCTATTGCGTTGGGGAGTAAGCCAATTCGATGCCGACGCCCGGCCGGCACAAGTGGCCGGCAACACCGTGGTATCCAGTGTGCACCGCGGAGCGGCCGATCTTCATTTCGGTGACGCGCCGGTGGTGCTGACGTCCGGCTATCCGGCACTGTCACCCGCGATGGGGCTGACTCACGGGGTGCACGGCATCGGCGACACGATTGCGATCAGTGTCCATGCGGCCGCGTCGGCGATACCCGACATCGACGCCTATGTGGAATTGCTTGACGCGGCGCTGCGATGAAGATTATTGGGCATCACCAGATCTGGCCGCTTCTTCGCGGGTCAGGCCCACGGCCAGGATCAGCTCCTCATGCAGTTCGAACCAGACAGTGTGATAGGAGTCGACGAGCGGCCGGCTGAGCCAGCCGATATCGCCGGACCTGACCTTGTCAAGTGCGGCAGTGAGTTTCGCCGAGTAGGCGCGCAGCCGCGGCAGCTGTGCCGCTGCCGCCGCGATGATGGGTTGCACGTGCCGGTGCACATCGTCGAGACGGGCCAATACCGCGGCGTCATAGCCGGCGTCGTCGTGGACATTGGGTTGGCCGCCCTTGAGTTGCCAATCCGTGACCACAGCTTTGAAATCGGCGTTGACGCTACGAAACTCGTTGTAGGCGGAGGCCATTGCTGCCGGGTCGACCTGCTTTCGTTCCTCGGCGAGCAATGCATTGAGCCGGGTGCGGCCTTCGGGGCTGATCCGCAACGTGGCGCCCTCGACCAACAGGCCCGATGCGGTGAGCTGATCGACGATTTCGGTGATGGCGCGGTGGTCTTCACCCAGCGTGGTAGCCAGGTCGGCGGGACTCACCCGGCCCTTCAGCCGGACGGCTTGTAACACTTTGACGTGCATTCCAGGTGCTGTGGGGTTGACTTGGCTCGGGGTTTCGTTGTCCATGTCACCGGGTCTCGTCGTTGTCAGGGATTAGCCCAGCTCCGCGGGTCTGCTTCCGGACTGCGGTGATTCGCTTAACCTCGCATCGTTTTCGCAGGCCGGCAAGAATGCGAACAACACCTGTCCGCCAAAATACAAAATCCAGTTGGCGGCATACAGGTCGAATATCGGAACATTTCGATCCTGCCCCGGTGCCAGCCACGTGCTGAACAGGTACAAGTCGGATAGCGGGAGAAGCAGTCCGCCGATCAGTACGGGCAACGCTGGCAGGCTGAGTCGGTTCGTCCAGAAATACCAAATACTGAAGCTGATCATCAGGGTGTAGATGACGAGGTTGAAAAGGAAGCTCCCAAGCTCGAGGAACTGATGACCGGCAACTGGCTCCCGCACGTACGAGATCCAGCCCACAGTGTTGGCCACCGCAACGATCATCACGACGAACCAGCGCATGCGGTAACCGATTCCGCCACGTGGTGCGAGTCTGGGCTGAGAAAAACGGTAGAGGACGTAAACGTACAAGATGTACCCAGCGCCGAACAGAATGATCGCGACGGACAGCTTTTGGCTGATGGGTTCGATGCCGGATATGGCGCTATTGACCACATCTCCCACGGCGCACATTGCCATCCCCGCGATCAGTATGCGCGTATACCTTGCCACCTGCGGGGAAAGCTGCTGCTGATAAGCCAGGCGTACGGTGATCACAAACAGCATCAGAGCTACATGCCAACTGTGATAGATCGTCGTGGGTGGCCGCGAGATATTACCCATCCAGAGCACCTCTGTTGTGACGCTGACGGCGAGCAGGCTCAAAAGTATCGTGGCGTATGGGAATTTCATGGGCGCCAATTCTTGAGGAGGGTTCGGGTGTCCGCGATGGCCCACGGCCATCGTCGAGTCTGAGCAGTGCCGAGAATCCTCACAGTGGCCCGACTGTATAGCACCAGACCTGCTCGGAAATTGATGAGGGGAATGACCAGCGCCCGGTGGGTATGTGCAGCCAACTGATTTAGCCGCAGCTGCCATCTGCCCTCTCGTGCTCGCCCACGCCCGAAGGTCGGTGACGCGGGCACAAATTTCGGGGGTGTAGTGCGTCGACGCCGGGTCAGTTCACTTGCGGCGCCGCGGACAAGTGCGCTGCGCAGTGGCAACGGCTTGGGCGGAGCGGGTTGCCCCGTGGGGTCAGGTGGGAGCGGTCGGAAATTTTTTCGGGTGCGCGCAAAGATTTTGACGAAACGTCGAACATGTGCCGACTCATTGTCCCGCAAGCCTCAAAATTTCATGCGGGTGTAGGTGACGCCGTGGTGTGGGGCCGGCGACGCTTGTTGATCTTGATTTCGTGGTGCCGGGTAGGTTTCGGCGCCGCGTGTCGTGCGGTGACGCCGGGTTCCAGGTCCCGGTGGGGTTCGCTGCTTCCTGGGGTAGTCGCGAC
>NZ_UPHQ01000220.1 GCF_900566055.1 Mycobacterium innocens | reverse complement strand
ATACAGTTCGGTCAGGAGGGCATCGAGGTCTGTCTTCATAACTGTCCATCGGTGCCCTCCAACCACATCCTTCACAAGCCGACACGCCGAGAGTGCAACCACTGCGGCGCCGCTCGGCGTGTCGCCGCCGCCAGTACACACTCGGCGCAGCCGATGCACACTCCGCGCGCAGTTGGGAATTACTCATCTAGACCGGGCCCTGCGCGTGGAATATGTGTTGAGGGTGCGACAAGTGAGAGCCTCGAATGGCTGAATCAATGCGCACGGCGCAACAGGCTCAACTCCAAGAGGCGGCCGCGCAGGGCGAGCAGGCGGCGGTCGAACGGGAGCGGGCCGCGAGTGAGCGCGAATCATCGAGACAGAAGGCAGCGGCTGACCTGCGTCGAGCCCTGAGCGAGGGGCCGAACGGTGGTCGCTGATCATCGCGCCGATGCGCTCAACGAGCTTGACCGCCGAGCCGCCGAACTCGACGAACGCGAGAAGGCGCTGCAACGACGCGAGGCTGCACTGGCAAGGCGCGAATGGCTCGCTTCCGAGCGGGATCGGATAGCTGCGGACCGGGACCGGGTCGCCAACGATCGCGAGTTGTCCGCCGACGAGCGAGAAAGATGCGCAGACCAACGCGAGGGCGCCGCCGCCGACCGGGAACGCGAGCGCTTACAGCGTGCCGCCGACCGGGACGAGCGGCTGCGAGCCCATGCCGCTCGGGAACAGGCCGAGATCAGGCACCAAATGGACGAGTCCGAACGACGTCGCGCTCAAATCGACTCTGCGAATAACCAACGTGACGCGGTCGAGTAAAGCCCGGCAGCCAAATTCGGGCAGGACGGCGGGCTTCCTGCTCGCCGATGTGGATCTGGCGGGCTTCGGCCAGCAGATCATCGCCGCCGTCGTCGGCCGCGCGCCGCCGGAATCAGTCGATGCGCGATGTGATGGATGTGGTCGATGACAACGGCGTTGACAGTCCGGCCGCGTCCCACCGGTTAATTAACGGTTAGGTGAAGAGCGTTGTTGCGCCACGACGCGTGGAAAGGAGTCGTCATGTAGGAGGCGGCTGTCTGAAAGTGCTTGCTGCACAGGAGATGAAGGTTTTGTGGCCCTTCGGCGTCGTCCTTTCGGGGGATGGCGTCAAACCACC
>NZ_UPHQ01000223.1 GCF_900566055.1 Mycobacterium innocens | reverse complement strand
GGTTCATCTGGCCCATGGTGTCCAGCGAGGTGGCCTCGGCCAGACCGCTCCAGCCCGCGCCGGAGATGTTCTGCGAGGACGCCCACATCCGGCGGGCCTCGTCCTCAACCGTCTGAGCGTGCACCTCAAAGCGGCCCGCCATCGCGCGCATCGCGTGCGGGTCGGTCATGAAGCGTGCGGTCATGGTTTCTGTCTCCTTATCTCGTTATCTCGCAGTCTGCAGTTTTAAGAGTTCTAACACGTGATTGGTGCGGTGGTAGCCGCTTCGCGGAATACATTACGGCGCGCCGGTTAATTGCCGGCCTCAAACGAGTGACATATCCCCCTTTTCTTGGCCGGGTCTTATCGGGGTTACACGACGACCTGTTTGGGCATGACGGTTGACTTGAAGCCGTAGCGCGGCCCGGCGTACGCGCCGGCCCCCTTGGCGGCCGCCGCCATCCCGGGCATCCCGGCCATTCCGGAGACCGGTCCGGCTTCCTCCGGGACGCTCCAGCCGCTGCCGGACAGCAGGCCGGCGGTGGAAGCCGCCGCCGGTGTGGCGCTCGACCAGCTAGCCGGCACCGACAGGCTGCCGACCAGTGACGCCTCGCCCAGACCGGCCGAGACGGCTCCGGCCGCCGGTGCGACCGTTTCCGCCAGCCCCGCGCCCGCAGCGGCGGCCGCGCCGGCGGCACCCTCGACGGCTCCGGCGGCTGCCTCCGTCGGCGCGAGGGCGTTGGAGAGGAATATCGCATTGGGGATCGCGGCCATGACGAACCACGCCGCGGTGTTGATGGCGCCGTTCAATATGTTCGCCACCATCGGAATCCCGAGCAGGTTGTCGATGCTTTGCATGACTCCGGTCAGCCCGGTTACGTCGGCCACCGAGGTGAGCGGGGAGGCGAGGCTCATCACCGCGTTGGGCAAGTCGGTGATCAGACTGCTCAGACCAACCTGATTGACGGTGGCAGCCGCGGCGGCCTGACCGACCGCCGCCGACTGGGCTGCCAACCCACCCGGGTTGGTGCTCTGCGACGGCGTGGTCAGTGGGTTCAGTGTTCCCGAGCTCGCCGAGGAGGCCGCGTAGGCATACATGGCCATGGCGTCTTGGGCCCACATTTCCATGTAGTGGGCCTCGGTGGCCATGATCGCCGGCGTGTTGATGCCCAGGAAGTTGGTGGCGACGAGCGCCGCCAGCAGAGTCCGGTTGGCGGCGATGATCGGCGGCGGTACGGTCGCGGCAAACGCCGCCTCGTATGCCGCAGCGGACGCCATGGCTTGCGCGCCAGCGTGCTCGGCCGACGCGCCCGTATAGGTCAACCACGCTATGTAGGGTTGGGCCGCGGCGGCCATCGACAGCGACGCCGGGCCCAGCCACTGCTCGCCCGTCAGCAGCGTGACCACGGACTCGAAAGAGGCTGCCGTCGCGGACAACTCGGCAGCCAGGCCGTTCCAGGCTGCCGCGGCGGCCAGCAACGGTCCGGCGCCGGCGCCCGCGTACATGCGTCCGGAGTTGATCTCAGGAGGCAGCGCTGCGAAATCCATCGGTTCCCACCTTTTGAGTTAGTCTCACTCGTTGATTTGTGCAATTGCGCTGTGCGAAGCGCCTATACGCTCACCGGTTTTGGCATGACGATGGGTTTGACGCCGTAGCGCGGCGCACCGAAGCCGGCGCTGTTGCGCGCGGCCGAGGCCAACCCCGGCACGCCCGGGTAGAGCACGCCGGGAGCGGCTTGTGGGGCGGCGGCGGTCCAGCCGGCGCCCTGCAGCGCTCCGGCAGTTGTGCTCGAGACCAAGGTGGCCTGTCCGGCCCAGCTGGGCGGCACCGACAAGAGGCCGATCGACGACGCCGCGCCGACGCCGGCCGCGATCGAACCTTCACCGAGCGCCGCTTCGACGGCACCGAGTTCTCCCAAGGCGGCTTCCCCGCCGAGAAAGGAGTCGGCGGCAGCGGCCTCTTCGGCGGGTAGCAGTCCACCGCCTGCCAAACCGAGCAGGTTCGAAGTGGAGGATGCCCAGTTCCCCGTCCCGATGTTCATCATGTTGGCCATGCCGCCGTTGAACGAGTCCGGCATCATCCCGGTGGCGCCATCGATCATGTTCATCATGTTGGCCATGCCGCCGTTGAAGTCCGGCATCATCCCGGTGGTGCCATCGATGAGGCCGCCGATGCCCGACGTGAGTCCGGAGAAGGGCGAACCCGCCGCCGCCGAGTTGAGCGACTCGGTGGCGCCGTAGGTACCGGCGCTGAAACCCAGAGTGTTCACGAACATGTCATGCATGGCCGCAGCCTCGGCGCTGACCTGCTGGTAGAGGGTGCCGTACGCGGTGAAGAGGGCCGCTTGCAGCGCCGAAACCTCGTCGAGAGCCGCCGGAGCTATCGCAGTGGTAGGCGCGGCGGCGGCCGCGTTCTGTGCGGTCAATGAGCTGCCGAGTGCCCCTAGCTGCGTAGCCGCGGCTGTCAACTCTTCCGGCAGTATCTGCAGGAATGACATTGGTGCCTCCTATGTGAAACATGGCGACCTTTTGACTCCCCGGGTCAACCCTGTGTGTTTGCGTAACGACCCCTGTGTATTGGCGTAACGCTAACCAGCCGCGGCTCCACAGTGGCCGCCGAAAGCCATGGGGTGACAAACGTTTACGGCCTCTTAACGCCGACGCGGGCAGTTTTAACAAGCTCCTTGCGGGCGATACGGCAATGTCATATGACCCAGATGGGCGCCACTGCGGCTAGGCGCGCGGCGGGCGATCCTAGTCATACTCCGGCCGAGGCGCACGCTAGTGTTTTCTGAGTTCGTTTCCAGGAGGGGATGACTCGTGCCCGGCCGTTCGCGCGCTACATTCGCCGCCTTGGCCCCCATAGCCCAATTGGCAGAGGCAGCGGACTTAAAATCCGCCCAGTCTGGGTTCGAGTCCCAGTGGGGGCACGGAAGTTGGTGCAGCTCAGCGGGCAGTTTGACGGCTGATCGAGGTTCGTCACGCGGGCCTCCGGGGCCGCGGCGTCCACATCGCGTCCACATTTGCGACGCACTGGCGGCCATTCTCCCCAACGTCCCCCAACCGAGGTCCGAAGGTCAGTAGAGTCGCCGGACGTGGCGCCACTGCAGTCCATGCCTCCGCTTTCACCGCCCTTTAGCGACATGCAGGAATTCGGGCAACTGTGGCTTGACGGGGTAGCGTTCACCAAGAAGCAAGGCATGGATTTTGGCATTCTGTTTGACCGAGCCGTGGGTCACGCGCTCGCAACGATGCTCGGCGGCATACCCATCCTGACACCCAGCGCAAGGCAGCTGCAGCCATCAGAAGCCGACTGCGTCGAAGTCGGTCCTGTACGAATCGTAGGCGGCGTGCGCCCTCAGAACTTCGACGTCGGCTATCGACCGGACGGTCTTCGCATCGCGTACGACAGCAAAACGTTGAACGACAACGACAGCGTCGGCAAGAACTGGCAGAACATGGTCAACGACCTAGCGACAGAGGCGACGACTGTTCACACTCGGTTTCCAAGCGCTGTTGTGGCCTTCATCGTCGCTATCCCCGCACCATGCCTGGAACCAGGGCCGCGCACGAACGCGATCGTGGGAACCCTGACGCGACTAGGCGGACGCAAGCTTGTGGATGAGCCAGCCCATCGTGCCGAGGCGATGAGCCTCGTGTCCTGGGATCCCTCGACTGGACAGATTGATCCGGACCTGCCGGACGTGAACAGTCCGCTTCGGATTGAAAGGTTCAGCGAGGACCTCGGCGAGTCGTACTACGAACGCTTCCAGGGGCTTCCTCCCCACGCGACGTAACCAAACCGTGGGACGCGCCGCCTCAAAAGGTCCGCCCTGTCGGTTCTGACGCTAATACTTAACGCCATGACGATGTACCCGGTGAAGGTGGCAGCAGATGCCGACAAGGTGCGGGGCGGGTACTACACGCCGGAGCCAGTTGCCCGGTTCCTGGCGGATTGGGTCGCTTCGTCGGGCAGCAAACTGCTAGAGCCGTCCTGTGGTGACGGCCGAATCCTTCGTGAGTTGGCCCAGCGGAGCGGCCAGGCGCGCGGGGTCGAGCTTATTGCTGAGGAAGCGTCACAAGCGCGTCAGTACGCTCCTGTCGTGGCGAAGAGTCTCTTCGATTGGCTTACTAAGGCCCAACGCGGCAAGTGGGACGGCGTCGCTGGCAACCCGCCCTATATCCGCTTTGGCAACTGGCCCGCCGAACAACGTGACCCCGCCCTTGAGTTGATGCGTGCTGAAGGGCTGAAGCCCACCAAACTCACTAACGCCTGGGTTCCGTGCGTAGTCGCAAGCACCGTCGCAGTTCGCGATGGTGGCCGAGTGGGCCTCGTACTACCGGCAGAACTGCTCCAGGTGTCGTATGCGGCCCAACTTCGCGACTACCTGCTTGCGCAGTTCAGCGCAATTACGCTTGTCACCTTCGAGCGGTTGCTGTTTGAAGGCGTGACGCAGGAAGTCGTTTTGTTTCTTGGAGTTAAGGGCCCTGGTCCAGCAGAGATGCGCACAGTGCATCTAAGGGACGCAAGCGGTCTGATTGGCGCGAAGCTCGATGGTCCGGCCGCACCGGCCCTGATGCACGATCATGAAAAATGGACGAAGTACTTCCTCAAGCCGCGTCAAATTCAGCTGCTACGCAAACTTAGGAAGTCATCGGAACTAGGACTTCTAGGCGAGCTCGCATCTGTCGACGTCGGAATCGTCACCGGACGGAACAGCTTCTTCACTTTCTCCGACTCGGATGCTGAATCCCTAGATCTGAAACGGTTTTCGGTACCGTTAGTTTCACGAAGCGTCCAACTCTCGGGTCTTGTCTACGACGACCAATGCCGTGAGAATGACCTTGCAAGCAACCACCGCACATGGCTCTTGAATGCGCATGGAGACTGCACAGACCCGGCCCTTATGCGCCACATCAAATCCGGCGAAGCCGAAGGAGTTCAGTTCGGGTACAAGTGCTCATTGCGCACGCCGTGGTGGACTACACCGTCGATGTGGTCTCCGGACGTGTTCATGCTCCGCCAGATTCATGCCGCGCCTCGAATGACTGTGAATCGTGCGGAAGCGACCAGCACTGACACTGTCCACCGTGCTCGCGTCGCTCGCGGCGTTGATCCGGTCGCGTTAAGCACTGTGTTTCACAACAGTGCCACGTTCGCGTTCTCAGAGATCATTGGCCGCAGCTACGGCGGCGGCATTCTTGAGCTAGAACCGAAAGAAGCTGAGCTGCTACCGATTCCGTCGCCGGATTTGGCCACTCCGGACTTATCTTCCGATGTGGACATTCTACTCAAGGCAGGTGAGGTCATGAAGGCCGTGGACCTTGTTGACCAACATGTTCTCATTGAGGGCCTTGGGTGGTCTCCGAAACAGGTCGCCGACTGCCAGGCAGCTTGGATAGCACTAAGGGACCGGAGATTGGGTCGCCGGAAATTGAAGTGAGCGTAGGCCTAAAGCCTACGTTTGGAGGTGTTGGTGATCGATCTCGTCTTGAAGTGGAGCCATCGGCGCCAGCCGGACACTATTGAACGACATCGCGAGGTCGCGTCCGGTCGGGGTTCCGTTTGGTGGAGCCGCGCAACCTACAACGAGGATGCTGTTGGTCTAGGCGGCGCGTGGCTGGAGCAGCTGCGTGCCCAGATCGCAGGGGACAAGCGAACGCTCGTGTTTCTGCATAGCAGCTCTGGCGGGACCTGGCAGACACAGTTGCTAGACATCACGACCGACAAGAGCGAGGTCAACGGCGACCTCATACCGTCGTATTACGACCCCTCCGATCATCACAACTTGTGGGTCAACCTGACTGACTTTCACGAGATCGATCCCGCGTTGTTGACCGAAGGTTATTTGCTGGCTCGGACCGGACAACCCCTCACGGCCAGAGGGCTGAACAACCAGACACCGCTGATCCTGCAGAGACGAGACGGGACCTACTAGCCGCTGCGCCTCCGACCAAGCTCCGCCACGTTCGCCGAGACGGATACAACACCGCGCCCGACCTTCGGTGCTGCCTGTTCGTCTTCGTTGATGTAGTCCGCGTAGGTGGTTAGCGTCAGTACGAAAGTTGAGTGCCCCAGCCACTTCGACACCTGCATGTAGTGCTCGCCAGCGGACAGGTTCATCGTGGCGAAGCTGTGGCGCAAGTCGTGGAAGCGTACGGAGCCTAGGCCAGGCCTAGGCTCAATGGCGGGTAGTTAAGGAAGCGGCTGTTGGGTCAAGTGTGACACGCGGGGCATGTGAGGCTATTGCGGTGATATAGGGGCAGCTCCTGGTAGAAGAACGATCGCCAAGATCAAAACCTTCTACCGAGGAGC
>NZ_UPHQ01000225.1 GCF_900566055.1 Mycobacterium innocens | reverse complement strand
TCTACGCCCGCGTCGCCCAGCGCCTCCTCGCCCTTGCCGCTGTGATCTGGCACAACTGGAAGATCAACAGCCCAGTCAAGAGGTCACTGATCGCCTACGACCACTGACCAAGGTTGGGAATTACTCATCTAGGCGCAAAGCGTGCGGCAGACTTGGTCGTTGGTAGCCGCTGCCGGGTGAGCACTCCTCCTGACTGGGTGTGTTCGGAGCCCTGAGCTAAGGCCGTGCCCCCGGTGGTGTGCCAGGAGGTCGATCGCTGTTGGGATGTCGTGCCGGCTCTGTTCGCTGGGGGTCGTGAGCACTGGTCCATTAGTCCGCGGGTACTCCTCCTCGGCTCGGGTGCCGGACGACAGACACCGATTGTCGAGGCTAGGAGGTGCTGGGGATGTTGTTCATCGGAGATGACTGGGCAGAAGATCACCACGATGTGGAGGTCCAGGACGAGCAGGGTGAAGGTCGTGGTCCGCGCGCATCAGACGATGATCTGGGAGCGAACCCGGCACATGCTGCGGCTTCGGGCCGCGCTGCGAGAGTACTTCCCCGCGATCCTGGCGGTCTGCGACACGGTCGACCTGTCGTTGACCAGCCGCCAACCCGGTCTCGGCCGATCCTCGGTGCCCGGGTGCTTGCAGAATTCGGCGATGCCCCAGGCCGTTACTGCAGCTCCAAGGATCGCAAGAACTATGCAGGGACCAGTCCGACCACCCGGCAATCTGGGAGCATGCAGATCGTCGCGGCCCGCTACATTCACAACGATCGGCTCGTCGACGCTCTCCAGGGACAGGCCTCCTGCGCGATTCTGCACGACCCCGAAGTCCGCAGCTATTACGACCAGCTCCGCGCCCGCGGCACCAAGCACAACGCCGCTCTCCGCCAGGTCGCCAACCGGCTCGTCGGTATCCTCCACGGCTGCCTCAACGCCCGAACCCGATACGACCGGAACATGGCATGGGCCCATCGACACATCGTCGCTGCTTGACAATCAACTTCCAGGGATGTCTTGGCTCAAATTGGTGCGACCATAAATCGGTACATCGCGCGGTCACAACAGTCACATGCGTCGCTGCGCCGAGCGACACCCGATCTGCCCGGCTCTTAGCGACAATCGCCTGACCTGCGGTGTTGTTCCCAAGTTGTCCGTGGCCGTTCGGGTTGGGAGGTGGCGTTGACCTGCAAAAACCGACTTGTCGCGCGTAGCTGGGCAGGGCGGCCCTCGCCTCCGGCAGAGGCCAGTGTTGCGAATGTGACTACAGAGCAATACAGACCAGCAGGAGCAGAACTCGGTTCAGATTGAGTTATGTTGCGCGCCTTCGTAGTTCGGAGTAGCCCCCCGATTCGCTTCTTCGCGTCCAAGTGCTCCTGAGCGACCGGCCCGCCATGAAGACTCCCGCAGCGCGCCGGAACTCTGCGTTCTAGTGCACAATTTTAGACGCGTCACGAAGCAAACTCACGGGTCAGCAGGTTCCAGTGATGTCGAGCTGTGAATCGTAAGCCAAGTCGGGTCATCCGTCGATCTGGCCGGGCCGCGACTTGCGTATGACGTAGGTGAGATTGTTGTGCCGCCACGCTAGAGCACCAAACGACAAGGCCGACAAGGCTTTCGCGTATGCCCGAGTCACCCGGACCCGAGCGCCGGTGCCGCGCACATAGTAGGTATGGCCGCGCTCTTCCAAGATTGAGCATCCATTTCTGTTGCAGAAGTCGCGTATCCCGTCACGGGAAATGAGGGGCGCATAGTAGGTGGGAAACGGCGAGTGACCCGGTTTTCCAGCGTGGGGATAGCGAACGAAGTACCGGTAATACGCGATATGAACCCCGAAGGGCAGGCGCCTTGCGGTCCAGCCGTATACCGAGTCCCTGTCGGGGATCCGCAGTACCAGAAGCCCATCCGGCTTGAGCCCGTTGAGCATGTTCACCAGCGCGCCCTCGGCGTCAGGTATGTGCTCGAGCACGAACGAGTTGTAGATGACGTCGTAGCGGCCGGCCGGAATGGTCGCCGGCACCGTCAGATCGCCGATGATCGCCTCGTCCAGGTCTCCCATCTTGTCGATACGGCTTTGAAGCGCATCAGCATCGAGGTCGATACCGGTCAGCCGACAGTCGACGCCTTCGAGATCCAGTGGCCAGTCGAGCCCGCAACCGGCTTCGAGGATCTCCAGTGGGCCGCCGAGACCTTTGATGATCGACGAAACGAGTGTCACTTCCTCGTTGTAGGTGTCGACGGTCTTCAACTCCGTCCCAGTACTCAACTTGGTCCTCCGCGGGTTTCGTTGACGACCGGCTTCCCGTCCGTGACCCAAACGGTAGCGGCATTGTAGACCTCCCCCGGTTTCCCGGAGACTTTTCTATCTGGGACCGACTCCCTCGAGTTGGAGGGTAGCTCGCTTGGGGGTCATGCTGCTGCTGGCTGGTCTTCCAGGCAGCTTCGTACTCGTCGGGTGAGAGTCCGTCGAGGCCTTCTTGGATGCGACGTGGGTTGTACCATCCGTCGATGTAGCGGAACAACATCCCCTGCGCTTGTG
>NZ_UPHQ01000227.1 GCF_900566055.1 Mycobacterium innocens | reverse complement strand
GGATGGGGTTGGGGCTGGGGACCCGCGCCGGTGTAGTTGGTCCAGGCGGCGCCGAAACCCGCATTGGCGATCAGCGTCGCGTTGTCGCCCCGCTCCAGGATGGTGGCTTCCTGGCGCTGCTCGGGCATGGTGAGCGCATCGTGCGCGGCGATCGCCAGGTCCCCCGCGCTCATGTAGCGCTCCTGGGGATTCTTCGCCATGCCCTTGGCGATCACCTCGTCCAGGGCCGGCGGAACTCTGCCGGGTCGTAGCACGCTGGGCCGTGGCGGCGGCTCCATGAGATGTGCGGCGATCAACCGTTCGACGCTGTCAGTCTGATAGGGGGGCGCCCCGGTCAGGCATTCGCCCAAAACGCAGGCCAGCGCGTAGATGTCGGCGCGGTAGGTGATGTCGTCGGCGGTGAATCGTTCCGGGGCCATGTAGTTGTAGGTCCCCACGGCCATCCCCCTCTGGGTCAGCCCCGGGTCGTGGGCGGCACGCGCGATGCCGAAATCAACCAGATAGGCGAAGTCGTTGGGAGCGACCAGGATGTTCTCGGGCTTGACGTCGCGGTGAGTGACCCCGCTGGTATGCGCCGCGTCGAGTGCGGCGGCGACCTGACGCACGATGGCCACTGCCCGCGCCGGGGCGAGCGGACCGTACTGGGTGAGCAACGTACGCAGGGATACTCCGTCGATGAGCCGCATCTCCACATAGAACTGACCGTCGATCTCGCCGTAGTCGTGGATCGGCACGATGTGCGGTTCCGTCAGCCGTCCCGCGGTGTCGGCCTCGCGCTGCATCCGCGCGCGAAACACCGGGTTCTCCGAGTACTGCGTCGAAATCAGCTTCAACGCCACGATCCGGTGCTTGCGGGTGTCCTCGGCCTGGTAAACCTCGCCCATGCCGCCGCGACCGATCAGCCGCAACAACTGGTAATGCCCGAAGCGCGACCCAACCCGCGAACCCGGCTCGGTCTCGCTCACCGTCGACGCTCCCTTCGTCCAGCCCGCCGATCCACCGGACACCGTTGGTTAACACACGGTAAATCCTCAAAGACCGGGGACACAACAAAACCGGGCTTACTCTCAGCGATTTCCGACCCGCGGCTCAGGATAAACTTCGGGTTGGATTACCACGGCGGCAACCGATTGCCGGCCGAGACCGTTGCGACACTTGGCGATTCGTGCCGTGATCAGCATGATTCCGCCTGGCTGGACCGGCGCCGCAATCTCCCGCCACGGGTGACGGCCGATCATGAGATGGAGTTGACCACCGGGATCAATTTCGATTGGAACGAACTCGGCAGCGGAATATACCCGTACTCGTCCAAACCGATCTGGCCGTCGCCAATTGTGGCCTGCATAAACGCTTTTACCGCGGCACCGGTGGGCGCGTCGGGATATTTCGAGCAGACGATCTCGTAAGTCACCAGCACGATCGGGTAGGCGCCGGTCTTGGTGGGCCGATAGAACGAGGACGTGTCCACCACCAAGTCGTTGCCCTGACCCTTGAACGTGGCCCCGGCGATGGTCTTGCCGACGGTCTCGGCGGTGATCGTCACCGGATCCGGGCCGGCCGAGGTGATGATCTGAGCCATGTTCAGTTGATGGCCCACCGCGTAGGACCACTCGTTGTAGGTGATCGAGCCGTCGGTTCGCTTCAGCGCCTGAGACGTGCCGTCATTGCCCGCGGCGCCTTCGCCGACACCTCCGTTGAATGTTTGGCCGGTGCCTTTGCCCCACGCGCCGTTGGAAGCGGCGTCGAGGTATTTCTGGAAGTTGTCGGTGGTGCCGGACTGGTCGCTGCGGAAGACGACGTGGATGGGTGTCGATGGCAGGCTGGTACCCGAGTTGAGGGCGGTGATCGCCGGATCGTCCCATCTGCTGATGGCGCCGTTGAAGATCCTCGCCAAGGTGGGGCCGTCCAATTTGAGCGTGCTGACGCCGTTGATGTTGTAGGTGACCGCGATCGGGCCGAACACCACCGGCAGATCCCACGCTTCCGACCCGCAGCGTGCCGCGGCTTTGTCAGGCTCGCCTTTCGCCGGATCCATCGGGGAATCGGAGCCCGCCAGATCGGTCTGGTTGCCCAGGAAGAGCTTCATGCCGGCGCCCGAGCCATTCGCGTTGTAGTCCAGCGTGTGGCCGGGGCAGGCATGAATGTAGGCATACACGAACTGTTCGATCGCGTTCTTTTGTGCTGTCGAACCCGCCGCCAGGAGCTTCTTCTTGCCGCCACAGTCCACCGGGACGCTGGGGGTGCTGGATCCGGTCGACGACGACGTGTTACCGGAATGACCGCCGCAGGCTGTCAAGACCAGAGTGCTGACCAGTAGCAGGCTCAGCGCGGCTCGAGTTCGTCCAGATCGGGGGAACTTCACGGAATACTCCTCTCGGCAGCACGACGAGCATAGGCCAACAGCGCCCACCCGGGTCAGGACTTGGACGCTTGCTTCGCGGGGGCCTTCTTCTTGGCCGGTGCCTTCTTCGCCGGCGTCTTCTTGGCGGCTTTCGTTTTGGCGGCTTTCGTTGCCGGTGGTTCCTTTTCGCCCGAGCGCGCCTTGACGCTGGCTTCCAGTTTGGCGAGCAGATCGGAGACGTCTTCGGTCTCGTCCAGTTCGGTCGGTTGCTCTTCGGCGGTAAATGCTTCCCCGCCTTCGAGTTTGGCGTCTATCAGTTCCCGCAGTTGCTCCTGGTAGGTATCGCGATAGCGGTCCGGGTTGAAGTCTTCGGCCATCGACTCCACCACCTGGCCGGCCATCTTGAGCTCCGCCGGTTTGACGTCGACCTTCTTGTCCAGTACCGGGAAGTCGGGGTCGCGAATCTCGTCCGGCCACAACAACGTATGCACGACCATGACGTCGCGCTTGCCGAAATCCTTGACCCGCAACGCCGCCAGCCGGGTCTTGTTGCGCAGGGTGAAATGCACGATCGCCATCCGGTCTGTCTCTGCAAGCGTCTTAGCCAGCAGCACATAGGATTTGGATGATTTGGTGTCGGGCTCCAGGAAGTAGCTACGGTCATACAGCATGGGATCCACTTCGCTGGCCGGGACGAATTCGAGGACCTCGATCTCGCGGCTGCGTTCCTCGGGCAACGTGGCGATGTCGTCGTCGGTGATGATCACCATCTGGCCGTCGTCGGATTCGTAGGCCCGAGCCAGGTCGCCGTATTCGACCACTTCGCCGCACACCTCGCACACCCGCTTGTAGCGGATGCGTCCGTTGTCCTTGGCGTGGACCTGGTGAAACTTGATGTCATGGTCTTCGGTGGCGCTGTACACCTTGACCGGCACGTTCACCAGGCCGAAGGCGATCGAACCCTTCCAGATGGAGCGCATGGAGTCAGTATGCCCACAACGCGAGGCGGTTAACAGCGACGCCACGGCGGCTTAGCGCACGGCGCGATCCCCGCCGGCTTGCGTCGAGCCGGTAATTTCGCAGACCCCACTCGAACTTTCGCCCGTCTGCTGAAAAGCTAAGCCGGCGACTCTAGTTCGCAGACGCTGATAGGGCGCAGCCGGGCACGCCGGTCGGCGCCCAGCAAGCCCCGCTCCCACAACCTGTCGAGCAGCGATCCCCGGCCGTCGCCCACGCGGCCCAGCTTTATCCGACCGGGACGTTCGCCGACGTGCTCGCCGGCACTGGGCCATCGACGATGTCGACGAGGCTTGGCCGATCGCCAGACCGCGCGCCATGTCGACAGGTTACGTTGAGGGTATGGGTTCGGCGAGGGAGCAGCGGGTGACGCTGACCAACGCGGACAAGGTGCTCTATCCGGCGACCGGGACCACCAAGCGCGACGTCTTCGACTACTACACCCGCATCGCCGAGGTGATGGTGCCGCATATCGCCGGGCGTCCGGCGACCCGCAAACGCTGGCCCAACGGAGTCGACCAGCCTTCGTTCTTCGAGAAGCAGCTGGCATCCTCAGCGCCGGACTGGCTGCCGCGGGCAAGCGTCGTGCACCGGTCCGGAACCACGACCTATCCGATCATCGACAGCGTGACGGGGCTGGCCTGGATAGCTCAGCAGGCGGCGCTCGAGGTGCACGTGCCGCAGTGGCGGTTCGTCGCCGAATGGACGCGACGCGGCGCGCAAGAGCTGAAACCCGGCCCGGCTACCCGATTGGTGTTCGACCTGGACCCGGGCGAGGGCGTAACGATGGCCCTGCTGGCCGAGGTCGCACATGCGGTCCGGGACCTGATCACCGCTATCGGGCTGACCACCTTCCCGCTGACCAGCGGCAGCAAGGGCCTGCATCTGTACGCACCGCTGGATCAGCCGGTGAGCAGCAGAGGCGCCACGGTGCTGGCCAAACGCGTTGCGCAACAGCTGGAGAAGGCGATGCCCACGCTGGTCACCGCGACCATGACCAAGAGCCTGCGGGCGGGCAAGGTGTTTCTGGACTGGAGCCAGAACAACGGGTCCAAGACCACCATCGCGCCGTACTCGCTGCGCGGCCGCGACCAGCCGACGGTCGCGGCGCCCCGCACCTGGGACGAACTCGACGACCCCGGGCTGCGCCAGCTGCGCTACGACGAGGTGCTGGCCCGGTTGGCTCGCGACGGTGATCTGCTCGCGCCGTTGGATGCCGACCTGCCCGGCGTGGACCGGCTGACCGAGTACCGCAGCATGCGCGACGCGTCGAAGACCCCGGAGCCGGTTCCCCGGTCCAAACCGGTTGTCGGCCAAGGTAATACCTTTGTCATCCAAGAGCACCACGCCCGCCGGCTGCACTACGACTTCCGGCTGGAACGCGACGGCGTGCTGGTGTCGTGGGCGGTGCCGAAGAACCTGCCGGAAACCACCTCGGTGAACCATCTCGCGGTGCGAACCGAAGATCATCCGCTGGAATATGCGACATTTCAGGGCACCATCCCGAAGGGGGAGTACGGCGCCGGCAAGGTGATCATCTGGGACTCCGGCAGCTACGACATCGAAAAGTTCCGCGACGGGGCCGAAAAAGGGGCCGAAAACGGGCCCGAAAAAGCGGCCGAAAAAGGGGAAGTGATCGTCAACCTGCACGGCAATCGGATCTCCGGGCGGTATGCGCTGATTCAAACCGACGGTGACCAGTGGCTGGCGCACCGCATGAAAGACCAGCAGGTCTTCGACTTCGACAGTCTCGCTCCGATGCTCACCACCCACGGTTCGGTCGCGCGTCTGAAGGCGGGTCAGTGGGCCTTCGAGGGCAAGTGGGACGGCTACCGGTTACTCGTGGAAGCCGACCACGGCGCCGTTCGGCTGCGCTCCCGCAGCGGCCGGGACGTCACCGGGGAATACCCGCAATTGCGTTCACTGGCAGCCGATCTCGCTGATCACCAGGTGGTGCTCGACGGCGAGGTGGTCGCGCTCGACTCTGCCGGCGTGCCCAGCTTCAACGAAATGCAGAACCGGGTCCGGGCCACCCGCATCGAGTTCTGGGCATTCGACCTGCTCTACCTCGACGGCCGCGCACTGCTGCGGGCCAAATACCAGGACCGGCGCAAGCTGCTGGAAACCCTGGGCGCCGCAGGCAATCTCATCGTTCCGGAGCTACTGCCCGGCGATGGAGCCGAGGCCATGGAATACTCCCGCAAGCGCGGCTGGGAGGGGGTGATCGCCAAGCGGCGTGATTCCGGTTATCAGCCGGGCCGGCGTTCGGCGGCATGGATCAAGGACAAGCACTGGAACACCCAGGAAGTCGTCATCGGCGGCTGGCGGGCCGGGGAGGGCGGCCGCAGCAGCGGCATCGGCTCGCTGCTGATGGGCATTCCCGGTCCGTCCGGGCTGCATTTCGCCGGGCGAGTCGGAACGGGTTTCACCCAACGCGACCTGGACAACCTGAAAAAGACGCTGGCGCCGTTGCACACCAACAAAAACCCTTTCGGCGCTTCGCTTCCGGCGCGTGAGGCCAAGGGCGTCACGTTCGTCAAGCCGACCCTGGTCGGTGAAGTGCGCTACAGCGAATGGACCCCCGACGATCGGCTGCGGCAAACGAGTTGGCGCGGGCTGCGCCCGGACAAGGACCCGAGTGAGGTGGTGCGGGAATGAAGTGGGTGACCTACCGGAGCGAGGACGGCGAACGGGCCGGCGTGCTGTCCGGCGACAAGATCTACGCGCTGCCGCCGGGAGCGGCGCTGCTCGACCTGCTCGGCGGTGGCGGCGACGGGCTGCGCGAGGCCGGCGAGGCCGCGTTGCGGGCACCGGCCGCGGTCGTCGGTCTCGACGACGTGTCGCTGGCGGCGCCCATCCCGCGCCCGCCGTCGATCCGGGACTCGCTGTGCTTCCTGGACCATATGCGCAACTGCCAGGAGGCCATGGGCGGCGGCCGAGTGCTCGTCGACACCTGGTATCGGATCCCGGCGTTTTACTTCGCCTGTCCGGCAACGGTTTTGGGTCCCTACGACGACGCGCCGACGGCGCCCGGAAGTGCCTGGCAGGACTTCGAATTGGAAATCGCCGCGGTGATCGGAGCCGGCGGCAAGGACCTGACGGTCGAGCAGGCCGAACAGTCGATCGTCGGGTACACGATTTTCAACGACTGGTCGGCTCGCGACCTGCAAATGCTGGAGGGCCAGCTGCGGATCGGACAGGCCAAGGGCAAAGACAGCGGAGTCACCCTGGGCCCATATCTGGTCACCCCGGACGAGCTGGAGCCCTACCGCCGCGACGGCAGGCTGAGCCTGCAGGTCGCCGCGTTGGTCAACGACACCGTGATCGGCTCCGGCTCGACCGCGGCGATGGACTGGACGTTCGGCGAGGTGATCTCCTACGCCTCCCGCGGGGTGATGCTGCGACCCGGTGACGTGTTCGGCTCCGGCACGGTGCCCACCTGCACGCTGGTGGAGCACCTGGGCAACCTTGAGTCGTTCCCGGGCTGGCTGCACGACGGCGACGTGGTGACGCTGCGCGTCGAGGGACTCGGCGAAACGCGCCAGACCGTGCGGGCCAGCGCGGCGCCGCATGCATTGACACCCCGGCGCAACCCCAACGCGCCGCCGCCGCGCACCCGTATCAACCCGGCGCCGGCGCGGGTGGCCTACACCCGGGGGCTGCACGAGGTCGCCGACCGGGTGTGGGCGTGGACGCTGCCGGACGGCGGGTACGGCTGGAGCAACGCCGGGCTGGTCGCCGGCGAGGGCGCATCGTTGTTGGTGGACACGCTGTTCGACCTGGCACTGACCCGCGAGATGCTGGACGCGATGAAACCGATCACCGATCGTGCACCCATCACCGACGCGCTGATCACCCACTCCAACGGCGACCACACCCACGGCAACCAACTGTTGGATCGCTCGGTCCGGATCATCGCCGCCACCGGCACGGCCGAGGAGATCGCGCATGGCATGCACCCGGACATGCTGGCCCGGCTGCAAACCGCCGACCTGGGCGCGATCGCCACCGAGTATGCGCGAGACCGCTTCGGACACTTCGACTTCAGCGGCATCACGGTCCGCAACGCCGACCAGACCTTCGACCGTCAGTGGACCATCGATGTCGGCGGCAGGCGGGTGGAACTGCTGAACCTCGGACCCGCCCACACCGCTGCCGACTCGGTGGTGCACGTGCCCGACGCCGGTGTGCTCTTCGCCGGGGACTTGCTGTTCATCGGCTGCACGCCGATCGTCTGGGCCGGCCCGATCGCTAACTGGATCGCGGCTTGTGACGCCATGATCGCGCTGCAGCCGTCCGTCGTGGTGCCTGGTCACGGCCCGGTTACCGACTGCGACGGGATCCGGGCCGTCCGTGGCTATCTGGTGCACGTCGCCGAACAAGCCGAAGCCGCCTACCGCAAGGGGTCGTCATTCGCCGAGGCCGTCGACACCATCGACCTCGGCGAGTACGCGACCTGGCTGGACTCCGAACGGGTCGTCGTCAATATCTATCAGCGTTACCGCGAGCTCGACCCGACCACGCCGCGGCAGGAGTTGCCGCGGCTGCTGACCATGCAAGCCGAGTGGTTGGCGAACCGGGGTTAGCGTGGATGACCGGGGCCTCCCCGATGACGTGGGAGCAGCACGCCTGACACGACGCAAATTCCGGACAGATCGCGCTGCCTCGCTCTACGCTGTCGCGGTGGTGCGATGACATCGGTTTCGACCGCACCGATTCGAGGTGGCAGGACGCGAGCGTGGGAGGGATGAGCCGATTACGTACGTGCTCACGCACCCGCGGACGATGGCTGCGGTGGCCGCGGATGTGACGGAATTGGCTTCGGTGACCAACGGAGCCAATGCGGCAGCGGCGAGCCGGATAACCGGTGTGCTGGCCGCAGCGGCCGATGAGGTGTCAGCGGCCACCGCGACGCTGTTCAACGGATACGTATCAGGCGTATCAGGCGTATCAGGCGGTCATGCGGCAGGCAGCGGCCTTCCACGGCGCGTTCGCCCGGGCCTTGGCGACCGCCGCCGACGCCTACGCGCAGACCGAGGCCGCGGCCGCGGGCGCGCTGGCCGGTGTGACCGGCACCGGCGCGGTGGGTGGCACCGGCGCGGCGACTGCGACGGCCGCGGCTACGCCTCCGTTCGTGTTCCCCAGCAACTGCGTCTCGGCGTTCATCTCCGGCAGCGGCATTCCGGTACCCAGCGCGGACTACATGACGATCGTTTTCAAGAACTATGTGCTGCCGAACTTCCCCAGTGGCAATCTGGCCAACGCGCTGGCGCTGTGGACTCCAGCGGGGTTGTATCCGCTGACCGGCACCACCGTGTTGACCCTGGACGAGTCTGTCGCCCAGGGCGTTTCAATTCTGCACGACACGCTGCTGGGGAACGGTGTGGGCCAGCATGGGCTGATCCAGCCGGGCGGAACCCCCGTCGTGGTTCAGGGCATTTCGCAGGGCGCCATCATTGCCTCGCTGGAAATGCAGGAGCTCGCAAACATGGCTACCCCGCCGACCGCAACTGAACTCGGCTTCGTGCTGCTGGGTAACCCGATGAATCCCAACGGCGGCCTCCTTGAGCGTTTCGTGGGTCTGAGCCTGCCGAGCCTGGGTCAGACGTTCTACGGCGCGACGCCGTCGAACACGGTCTGGCCGACACACATTTACACCCTGGAATACGACGGCATCGCCGACTGGCCGCAGTACCCGATCAATATCATCTCCGACCTCAATGCCTTTGCGGGCCTCTACTACGTGCATGGCCTGTATCCATTCCTCGACCCGTCGGCGCTTCCCCCCGGCTACAACCTGGTTCAGTTGGCGACGTCTCCGGGTTACACCGGCAACACCACCTACTCCATGATCACTGTCCCGCATCTGCCGCTGCTGCAGCCGGTGCGGCAGATCCCGTTGCTGGGCAATACGATTGCGGATTTGGTCGAGCCGGATCTGCGGGTGCTGGTTAACCTGGGCTACGGCGATCCGGCCCATGGCTACTCGACCGGACCGGCCGATGTACCCACCCCGTTCGGGCTGGTTCCCCCGGTCGACCCGCAGACCGTCCTAGCCGCTCTGGTCACCGGAACATAGCAGGGAATCAGTGCCGCCGGCGGCGATCTGAGCGCCCTGGCAACCCAGGCATGGGCGGTCGCTATCCGGGTTGTCACTGTCGGACGTCTCCGGGGCACTGTCCTCGAATCCGTTGTCGACGCTCAGTTCCTCACCCACCGCGATATCGTCGGGCTCGCCGATCGACAATTTCATCATGGCCCTGCAAGCGGCGAATACCGATGTCACCAACGCGTTTACGAACGCGGTGACGGATGCTTACGCGACCGTGCAGCCGACAGTGGGGATTGGGACCGCCCTGCTGACCTCGGTGCCGTCCTACGACCTCAACCTGTTTTTGAACGGGATCCTCCAGATGGCCAACGGCGCCCCCGTCGAGGGGCTGGTCAATGCGATTGGTATGCCGATCGCCGCTACCGCGGGACTGGTGACGCTGCTGGCAGGTTATGAATTCCTGGTCCTCACCGGAACCTGGCACCCGCCACCCACTCCGCTATGACCTGCTGACGGCGCGCGATCATGTTGGCGGCGAACACAATTGGATGTGATTCTTGCGTTCTGCCGAATCGGTCAGCCCCGGGTTGACGGAGCTACTCCGTTTCGTCGTCGTCGTCGCCGTCGCGGAGCAGTTTTTCGGGGTGGTGCATGGTGTTGGTGCGGGGTTGGCCGCGATCTTGGTGGGTTGGGGGGAGCCATTCGGTGTCGCCGTGGGTGTTTTTGCGGGTGGTCCAGCCTCGGTCGGCCAGTTTGTGGTGGGGTCCGCAGGCGAAGGTGAGTTGGTTGATGTCGGTGGTGGGCGACTCGGCGTAGGGAATCACATGGTGGACTTCACAGTAGTAGCCTTTGACGTCGCAGCCGGGGGCTGAGCAGCCACGCTCCTTGGCGTACAAGACAATTCGCTGTCCGGGTGAGGCCAGCCGCTTGCTGTGATACAGCGCCAACGCCTTACCCTGATCGAAGATGGACAAATAGTGGTGGGCGTGGCGGGCCAGGCGGATCACATCCGACATCGGCAAGGTGGTGCCGCCGCCGGTCAGTGCGGTGCCGGCGGCGGCTTGCAGATCCTTGAGGGTGGTGGACACGATGATGCTG
>NZ_UPHQ01000230.1 GCF_900566055.1 Mycobacterium innocens | reverse complement strand
ATGTTGGTGGTCACAATGTGGGTGGCGGCAACGTCGGCAGCCTGAATGTGGGGGGCGGCAATGTGGGGGATGCGAACCGGGGTTGGGGTAATAGCGGGAGTTTCAACGTCGGTTTCGGTAATACCGGTTTCGGGAATTTCGGGTTGGCGAACCAGGGCACCAATAATATCGGGATCGGGCTGACCGGGGATAACCAGATCGGGTTCGGCGGCTTCAACAGCGGTGCCGGTAATGTGGGGTTGTTCAACTCGGGCAGCAACAATATCGGGTTCTTCAACTCCGGCAACGGTAACTTCGGTATCGCCAACTCGGGCAGTTTCAACACCGGGATCGCCAACACCGGTAGCACCAACACCGGGGTGTTCAACGCCGGGCTGGGCAACACCGGATGGGCCAATGCCGGCGACTTCAACTCCGGTGGCTTTAACGCCGGTGCCTTTAATACCGGTTCGTTTAATCCCGGCGACACCAACACCGGCTGGTTCAACATCGGTGACCTCAACACCGGAGCGTTTAACACCGGCGACCTCAACACCGGCGCGTTCATCACCGGCGACGCCAACAACGGATTCTTCTGGCGCGGCACCGGCCAGGGCCTCATCGCCGCCGACTACACCATCACCATCCCCAACATCCCCCTCACCCTCGGACTAGGCGGCACACTCGACATCCCCATCACCGGCAACATCGCGGGCCTGACCGTCAATCAATTCACCCTGCATGGGGAAAACGGTCCAGGGATTCCGCTGAACCTCTTGCTCGCCATTGACGGGGACTCGGGCGGAACGAATATCCACGTCGACATCCCGGACACCGATATCGGCTTCAACATACCTATAGACGGTCTTCCGATCACATTGACCCTCCCCTTGAACTCTGAACTCAGCCCGATCGTGATTCAATCAATCAATATCGGTGCAATCCCGCTGGACCTCACGCTGGGCGGCGATACAATGCAGCTCAACGCCAATCTCGGCGCTGGTATCGGACCCATTACCGCCACCCTCTTCCACCTCTCGCCCGTTCCCGGCTTCGGCAACTCCACCAGTAGCCCGTCGTCAGGCTTCTTCAACTCCGGTGCCGGTGGTTCGTCAGGCTTCGGCAATTTCGGCGATACCCTCTCGGGCTTCTGGAACGTCGGTTCGCAGGGCTCGGGGTTCGAGAACTACGGCGGCAGCCTCGTGTCCGGCATCACCAACCTGGGCGGCGCCTTGTCCGGCATCGACAACACCAGCGGTTTAGGCCTCGCGCTGGCCGGCCTGGTCTCGGGTATCGGCAACATTGGCAGCCAGCTCTCGGGCCTCTTCCTCAGCGGCTCGGCGCCGTAACCGCAGGCCGAAGCTGGTTTGGGCGCTACCGGCACCGGCAAGTAGGGTTCGTCAGAAGATGCTGAGGATCCCCCGCGGAAGGAACGGTTGCGCATGGGAATCGTGGACAAGGCAAAAGACCTGCTGTCACAGAACGCCGACAAGGTCGAGACGGTGATCGACAAGGCCGGCAAATTCGTCGACGACAAGACGCAGGGCAAGTACTCCGACACCATCCACAAGGTGCAGGAGCAGGCCAAGAAAGTAGTCGACACCGGCGACCAGCAGAGCTGAAGCCATGGCGAAACTCTCCGGATCCATCGATGTCCCGTTGCCGCCGGAGGAGGCGTGGCTGCACGCCTCGAATCTGTCCCGCTACCGGGAATGGCTGACGATCCACCGGGTCTGGCGCAGCAAGTTGCCCGAAACGTTGGAGAGGGGCGCGGTCGTCGAGTCGATCGTCGAGGTCAAGGGGATGCCCAACCGGATCAGATGGACGATCGTGCGCTACAAGCCGCCGGAAGGCATGACGCTCAACGGCGACGGGGTCGGCGGTGTCAAAGTGAAGCTCATGGCCAAGGTCGCACCCAAAGAGGAGGGCTCCGTCGTGAGCTTCGATGTGCACCTCGGCGGACCCGCTCTGTTCGGGCCGATCGGCATGATCGTCGCCGCCGCGCTCAGAAGCGACATCAGCGAATCCCTGCAGAACTTCGTCGAGGTGTTTGCACAGGCCTGACGCCGACCTGCAACGGCGCCCGTCGCGGACCAGCTGACCTATTAGCCGATGAGTTTCCGTGCCGACGGCGGTACATAACGGTGAAACCACACGGCAAGGAGGACATCATGCCCATCCGTCACGGCGCGCCACTGGGGCCCCCTGCTGGGTCGACTTGACCACGTCAGAAGTCGACCGCGCCCAAGACTTCTACGGCACGGTATTCGGCTGGACCTTCGTATCCGCCGGCCCCGAGTACGGCGGATACGTCAATGCCGCTAACGCGGATTTCCGCGTAGCTGATTCGGGGCAATCTCCCGCGGCGGGCGCAGGCGGCTGACCTGGGGATTTGTGTGATCCAGGCGTGTTTACGCTCGGATCTGTTGCTCTGATATAGCTGCTACTTTGCGATTCGATCAGATCGTTATCGTGTCGTGATCTTCGGATTTCCTG
>NZ_UPHQ01000233.1 GCF_900566055.1 Mycobacterium innocens | reverse complement strand
AGGCTGATGCACCGCCTCGAACGACGCCCACCAGCCGAAGTCGAGGCCGAGTACTACGCTCAACAACAGATCGGGCAGCACACCGGTCACACGTAACGAGGTGTGCATGAAACCCGGGATGGTTCAGCATGGCAGCCGCTTTGTGTTTGAGAAGGTCCACTACGTGCACCACCGTGTCCAGTCGCCGTTGACCATCTGGACCAACTTCGTCGTGCATCCCGTCGAAGGCTTGATGGTGATGCTGTGCCTGTACGTTCCGCCGCTGCTGATTGGTGCGCATCCGCTGGTGTTGGTCGCGTATGCGATCACCAACACGACCGCAATGGTGATCACGCACAGCGGATACGACATCACTTTCTATCCCCGCTGGTTGTTGCCGGCCGCGTCGGGCCATGAATTGCATCATTCCGAGCGGCGTCCCACCAGCCTGTCCGTGGTGATGACGTACGGCGACAAGCTGTTTGGCACGTACAAGAATCCGGCCGGGTCACGTCAGCGACTCATGTCGCCGGCATGAGCTGCACTCGCAGGGGGTCCCGGGCCATCCGGCGGGTACCTTGCCGACGGCCGGCCCCTGACCAGTTGATTAGGAATACTTTTGGTATCACCATGATTACTATCGGATCTCGACACGGGTGCTATTTGGTTTCAACACGAATACGTCTGCATCACAACGTCGGGTCGAACGAAACCACAAGCCGTGCCGAATTCCCCGACGGTCCTGCCTGACAGTGTCTTCGACGACGACCAACCGGCCCATGGCCAAGGCCCGACAGGAGTGTCCCGCCAAGGCCGCACGGCCACCACGAATCGGCAACCCGGGCCGACTGCCTGGCCTGGTTGGGCAATCATGGAAAAGATGTTTGAGCAACCGCGGCTACCAGGCCGGTAGCGTAGCGAAACCCGCTGTGCGGCCGAGCACCTCAGCCGTCGTTCACACGCGACACCTCGACCGGCCAAGGGTTCACGTACGTAGGCGAGGCTTCCGTTGAAGCGATGACCATCGCCTGTGAAACCGCTGGCTCTCTGCACAGTGATCAGCCACATCGGTTGCTCTCCAACAGTATTCGAATGACGCGGAACCAAGAGGCAGCTATCCACGGTTGATCGCCCGGGCGGATGAGCGGCAGGTTCGCATGCGTGCTCGGCCCGTCCTCTTCAAACGTACATTGGAATGCCATTGCTTACCAACGCCTTTGACGAAGACGTAGCGACTTCTCGGCACCCTCAAAAGGCTCGTCGAAGGAGCAGAGGGTTGGTCCTGGCGCCGAGATCATCGAGGCCGGGCAATTGCGTGCGACGCGCGGCACCCATCACCTTGCCTCCGAGCGGGTGCCTCGTCGAACTCGGAATCTGGTTGAAAGTACCGGCGGAACACCCGCAAGGCGATTAGGTCAGCTAACCCAAAGCCGGATATTGACAATGGCTCTCGCGGCGCGGCAAACTTCGCTCGGCATTCGCACCTGGGGGTGAAACACCCCTGATGTTAGGTGCGCAACACTACCCGAGAATGCTACGGAAAGCGACGACGAGCACCCGAATTGTCCACTGACAGTTCAACAATCACCGGCTCACTAGTGGATGCGCGAGGAGAATCCATGGGTTATGCCAGGCGTATCGGCGGCGTCGGGGCGATAACCGCTGTTCTGTTGGCTGGCACTACGCCGACCAATCCTACGGTCAGCTACGCTGCGCCAACGGATTCGGGTTCCTCAGCCGGCGAGTGGGCAGACGTGCCGTCACCGCCAGCCGGGTCGGACATCGCGGTGGCTGCGCTCCCGGGCGCGGCGGCTGCGGTACCGGGCGCGGCGGCTGCGGTACCGGGCGCGGCGGCTGGGGCGCCGGGCGCGGCGGCTGCGGCGCCGGGCGCGGCCCTGCCAGGCGCCAGCGCGCAACCGGTCGACCCCGCCAGCATTCCCGATGACCTGCTCAACGCCGTGATCGATTTTCTGGCTGCGGTCCGCAACGGGGTTGTGCCCGTCATCTTCAACCGGACTCCGGTCGCGACCCCCCAACAAGTCAGCATCCCCATCAACGGCAGCACCGGCCCCGTTCCGTTCACGGCCTACGACCCCGACGGCAACAGGATGACCTTCAAGGTCAATCCGCGCGGTACACCTGGTGGACCGCAGCACGGCGTCGTCAACATCAACCAACAAACAGCCAGCTTCACCTATACGGCCGATCCGGGTTTCGTCGGCAACGACACCTTCACCGTCGCCGTCAGCGACGACACCAGCCTGCACGTGCACGGCCTGGCGGGATACCTGGGTCCGTTCCACGGGCACGACGACGTCGCCACTGTGACCGTCTTCGTGGGTGGCGTCCCGACCACGACGATAAGCGGTGCCTTCAGCATGCTCACGTACAACATTGCCGGGCTGCCATTTCCGCTGTCCAGCGCAATCTTGCCGCGCTTTCTGTACACCAAACAGATTGGGCAGCGGCTCAATTCCTACTATGTCGCCAACGTCCAGGAAGACTTCGCCTACCACGATTTCCTGGTCAAGAAATCGGATATGCCCAGCCAGACACCGCCCAGCCCACCCACGTTGCTGTGGCCTATCGGCGTGCCCTTCTCCGACGGACTCAACACCCTCGCACAGTTCAAAGTGAAAAGGCTCGACCGGCAGACATGGTGGCAGTGCAGCGCCGACAACTGCCTCACCGCGAAAGGCTTCAGCTACAGCCAGCTCCAGCTTCCGGGCGGTGAAACGATCGACCTTTACAACCTGCATACCAATACCGGAGGGGGCGCGTTCACCAACGCCAACCTTGCTCAGCTCACCAATTACATCCAGCAGAATTCCGGGGGCCGCGCGGTCATCGTCACGGGCGACTTCAACGCCCTGTATTCCGACGACCAAAGCGCACTTCTGCAATTCGCCGCGAACAATTCGCTGACCGATGCGTGGGTCCAGGTCCAGGGTGGTCCCACCAGCCCACCTTTCGCGCCCACGTGCAAGGTCGGCAACGAGTGCGAGCTGCTGGACAAGATCTTCTACCGCAGCGGTCAGGGCGTGACGTTGACCGCGACCGGTTACAGCAACGAGGCGCCGAAGTTCTTCAATTCCAATGGGCAGCCGCTGTCGGATCACAGTCCGCCCATGGTCACCTTTCAGTACACCGCCGACAATGTGGGTCCCTAGATGAGTAATTCCCAACCTTGGTCAGTGGTCGTAGGCGATCAGTGACCTCTTGACTGGGCTGTTGATCTTCCAGTTGTGCCAGATCACAGCGGCAAGGGCGAGGAGGCGCTGGGCGACGCGGGCGTAGA
>NZ_UPHQ01000334.1 GCF_900566055.1 Mycobacterium innocens | reverse complement strand
CCTCCTTCATCAATAACCCCGTCGAAGGAGATATCGGTCCTGTTTATGCCGACAGTTCAACCCCGCTCACGTCGCTGGCCAGCAGCTACCCAAAAACCTCGGCATAATCGTGAGGTCGGCATAATCGAAGTACAGTTTTCGCGGGCAGCCGTGGGTCTTGACCGCGTCGTGCAGCGCTGCCTGCATGCCCAGGGTGTCCTCGCCGTGGCCCCACCGGTGTCCGGGCACGTACCGGGAATGGTCATCGAGCAGGGCGAACAGCACCGCCCGCCCGCCGCCGACGATCGGGCCGTGCAGGCCGTCGCTGATCCACATCTCGTCGGGTTCGGCGGCCTCGAATCGCCCGAACGCGCTCGGCGGGTTGCCGTCGGGTCGGGTGCCCAGTTCCAGGCGGGCGAAGTGGCGTTGCAGGGTCCGCGCAGACGGCGCCCAGCCCTGCTCGGCGGCGATGATGCGGGCGATGTGGGCGGCGGTGCGCGCGGTGTTCCCGCTTGAGCCGCGCCGCCAGCTCCAGCACCTCGGCGTCGGTACGTGGGGTGACCTGGCGTTCGGGCGGGATCAGCGCGTCGAACCCATCGGCCCGCCACGCCCTGATCCAGCGGTCCAGGCTGGCCCGCGACACCGTCACCGACTGCCCGCAAGGCCCGAGATGGACCTGGGCGGCCAGCTCGCGCACCAGCCGGCCCCGCTCGGTCGCCGACAGGTTCGGATCGGCCAGCGGGCGAATCAGCGAATACCGGTACAGCGCAACATCTTGCGCCCGATCGGTCCGTGACTTCTTCGGCTGCGGCTTCGACATCGGTGACACCCCAACGCTTTCTCGCGATCGACGACAGTGACGCCGTCGACCCTGACGCGCTGGGGCACTCGGTCACAGACGCGGGCAGATGTTGATCGGCGCCGCCGTGACCGCCGGCGGCCGCGCACCCAAAAGCCAGCCGCCCGAACACGCCGCCACCACCTCGGCCGCCGACACCTCGACCACCGCCGAACCGGCCGCCCGGCGCACCGCCGCGCAGCCGGCACCGATCTGGGCGACCGCGTCGGCCACCGGCGAGCCGGCCGGGGCCAACCGATCCATGTCCGCGCCCACACCGGCCAGTCGTTCCAGCCGCGCGAACCCGACCCGGATCGACTCGGCATGCGCAGCAAACCGCGCCAACCAACTCCGCACCGTCGAAGCCGGTCGCCCCGCCGCCGCACAGATCCGCCGCCAGCCCCGACCCGCGGCTCGCGCCAACAGCGCAGCCCAGATCACCGCCACCGGATCGACCCGCCTGCCCAGCCAAAACCGGGGCAACAACACATGGGTGCGCCCACAGCCACCGGCTCGCGAGCAGATCGCCCGCCGCGGCCGAATCCGCCGCACCGACTCAGCGGTTTGGCGCACGAACCGCTCCGCGGCATGCCCCCACGGCGCCAGCCGCGAACCGCAGTCCGGGCACACCAGCCCGCCCGAGATCAACTGCTGTTCGACACCGGCCGGATCAACACCTACGCTCAGCAACGGACCGCCTCCAGGCGCGTTCGAACGGCCCTTCCCGACAGCCAGTCAAAGCGAGCGGGAAGGGCCGTTGGCTTTCAAGATCACGCCGAGCCTAAACAGCCCGTCCTCACGGTGACGCCACCACCATCAGCTCACCGCCACCCAACCCGACATCCTCACCGACCGTGACCCACAACCACCCTGTGGTCGTCAGTACGAGTGACGCTCAACATCAGGTCGTGGCTGCGGCCCAGTTACCGTCTGCGCGGTGTATTCCGAGCACTCCCAGGCGTGCGAGGTTGATCGCGGCGGCAAGTAGAGAGAAGTCGGCGGCGACGTTGGTGAGGCCTCGGACGCGGGCGCGGCGGCCGCCGTGGCGGCGGCGCATCAGGTGGCCAATCTTGCGTTCCACTTTCGGACGGGTTGCCTTGTAGTCGGCGACCCAGGCCGGGTCTGCTTGGGTGGTGCGAGCACGCGTGAGTTCGGCCTCGTAGCGGCTGATCGTGATGGTGCGGCCGCCGGCCGAGCCGGTGCACTGCGCGGCCAGCGGGCACGAGGAGCAGGCCGGACCGAACACCGCGATGCCACCACCGGCGGTGGCCGAGCGGATCGCGACGGTCACCGCGTTGGGGCAGGTGACCGTGAACCGTCCCCGGTTTTATGCGCACTTCCTTTGTTGGGAAGGATGGCGCGATGCCGAGCAAGTACGACGAGAACACCAAGGCCAGAGCGGTGCGACTGGTCCGGGAACACCGCGACGACTATGACA
>NZ_UPHQ01000234.1 GCF_900566055.1 Mycobacterium innocens | reverse complement strand
GATGACCCACCAACCGTGTGAGGTCGCATAAGTCAGCGTGGGCGCTCGGCACTCCTCACAGCACACCGCGCACTCCGGCCAGGTCTTCTAACGCCAGCAACCACCGGCGACAATGCCCCACGCACCAACCTATGACTTGACACGACCTACAGCCAGCTAGCGCGTCTCGCCAGACCTGGTTGGCCACCCCGTAGCAGCGCCCACCGACAGCCTCCCAGTGGTCAGCGGCCTCGGTGAGATGCTCGGTGGGCCAGGCCAACAGCTGCGAAAGGTTGGGAAACGCGGCGACCACTGACATGTGCTAGGCGCGGATCACCGGACTGGCCACGGCGGCCAGCATGTTCGCCGAATCCGTCTCGTTGGCAACGTAGCGAGTATCAGCCTCGACGACATGGGCGGACCGGGCGATCACCCGTGCGGCGAGCGCCGCCGAGAACGCCGTGACATCGGCGCGGGCGCCGTCGACCGCGACAGCGCTGGCCTGACCCGACAAACCCAGCCCCGTCGGAGCCACTGTCGCGTTCAGTTCGCCCGCCGCAGCGCCCCAGCGGGTGGCCATGGTCTGCAGACCACCGCTATCGACACGCAGATTCTGCTGCATGGCGGCAGTGTAGCCACCCTCTTCGTCGCCCGCACTTCGGCGTCAAAATACCAGGCGCACAGACCATTCCGCGTGCGGCGCCTCGCGCAACTCACCGGAGGCGGGGTCGACCACCAACGTCAACAATTGCACCACAATCCCGGTCAGTCGGCCCCGATGCGGGTCGACGGTGGGGATGGTGACCGCGAGCCGGCTGTCGGGCCGAAAGATGGTGGCGGCGGCATCGGCGGGATCCTCGTAGAGCTGCAGGAGTCGCCACGGTGCCCGCGAAATGGCTTGCGGCACCGAGAGCTGCACCGGATCGCGTTCGTTCACCGGCAGTTCGCCCTGGGTCTGCGGTGTCTCACACTCGTCGAGCCGCAACACGTTGCAATACATGTAAGGGCCGACGCGGCTCAGGTGACCGTGCGAGTACGCACTGATCTCAGGTCGCTGCGGACCGGAATCGCGCACCAGCAGCCACGCGCCAAACCCCGCTCCGGCGGACAAGAGCAACACCACGACCGCGAGAAGCGTAACGCCCCAACGTTTCACTGCGGCATCGCTCCGGTTGCCGAAGCGGCGCGGCGGGTGCTTTCCTGCTCGGCCAGCACCGGCCGATTACCGCCGAGACCCGGGATCAGCGAGTCGCCCCGGAAGCTGACGACGGTCTGCGCCAGACCCAGGATCAGCAGGGCGCTGACGGCGGTGAAGCCGACCCCCAATTCGGTGTAGACCAACACCCCGACCGCACCGCCGAGCACCCAGGCCAGCTGCAGCGTCGACTCCGAACGGCCGAACCCCGATGCCCGCGATTCCTCGGGCAGATCGTCCTGCAGCGAGGCGTCCAGCGAGGCTTTGGCGATTGCACTGCAGCCCGACGTGATCAGGGTCGCGATGGCGGCCGCCACCAGATTGCCGGCCACCGCGGCCGCCACCGCGAACACCGTCACCACCACGGTGCAGCGCACGACCAGCACCGCCGGCCTGCCCAGTTGCAGGCGTGCGCTGGTGAAATTGCCGGCGAAGTTGCCGATCGCGGCCGCAGCGCCGATCAGGCCCAGCATGGCCAACTGAACCCACCCGTCGGCGTCGTGAGCCTTCGCGACGAACGCCGGATACAAGAACAGAAAGCCGACCATCACCTTGATGGTGCAGTTGCCCCACAACGAGGTAATGATGTTGCGGCCCAACGGTTGTCGCAGCGTACCGCCGAGGTTCTTGACTTCCTCCGGCCAGCTTCGCCGCAGCCTGCCGGCGTCGCGGTGGTAGCTCAGCGTGGCCGGCACCTCGCCGGTGGTCACCTCGACCCAGCTTGGAATCCGCATCGACAAAACGGCGCCGGCGATGGTGATCGCGACGACGACGAACAACGCGCCCGGAAGTTCCAACAGATGGGTACAGCCGAACTCGACTCCGGCGGCGACGGCACCGCCGGCCATGGTGCCGCCGAGCAGGCCGAACACCGTCAGCCGGGAGTTGACCCGCACCAAATCGATCGTCGGCGGCATCACCCGCGGGGTCACCGCGCTGCGCAGCACGCTGAATGACTTCGAAAACACCATCATGGCCAGCGCGCACGGATAGAGCACCCACGACGGGAAGCTGCCGGTGGCGCCGTCGTAATTCATGATCAACACCAGCGCCAACACCGTCCGAAGTCCGAACGACAGCGCCAGCGCCACCCGTCGGCCGTGCTGCAGCTTGTCCAGTGCGGGACCGATCAGCGGCGCGATCACGGCGAACGGCGCGATGGTGATCAACAGGTAAAGAGCGACGCGCGATTTGCTTTCACCGCTTGCCGCGGCAAAAAACAACGTGTTGGCCAGCGCAACCGCCATCGCGGAGTCGACCGCGAAGTTGGCCATCACCGGCCAGGTCAGCGCGGTCAGGCCCGACTTGTCGGCGCCGTCGGCGGTCGCGGCGCGCTGCACCATCCAATACATCCGCGAGCCCATTTCGCGGCTGCGCATCGCCGCGGCCCGGGTGACGGTGATCCGTTCGCCGCCGTTGAACTCGCGCGGCGGCGGCTGGCTGTCGCGCTGGCGTTCCTGCTCCTGACCCAGCGGCGGGAGGTAGCGGTTGGCGCTCGGCATGGGCGGCGGACGGCGCGGCCGTCGATAGTCGGCGTCGTCAGCGGGATAGTTGGCCATGCCGGGGTGCTCGTTGACCGTTCCGTTCCGGCTCCGGCGGCCCGCGGCCGGAGCCGTACGGCCCGGGTGATCACGCCGCCGTGCAGACACGCCTCAATTCTGGCTTATCCCGTCTCCACGCGTAGGCAACCGGGTGTGGCTCGTCCACCGTGTCTTCCGGCAGTATGGATACGCACTGCAGAGAGGGAAGAGTGTGACCGGACCCTTGGAGAAGTCGGTGGAATCCGCCGTGGCGACCGTGGCCGAGTGGCCGCAAGACTTGGCGTCGGTGCTCACGGGCGCGGTGGACCAGGCCAGGGCGGCGGTCGTCGAGTTCAGCGGGCCCGATGCGATCGGAGACTATCTCGGTGTCGGCTACGAAGATCCCAATGCGGCGACACACCGATTCCTGGCGCATTTGCCCGGGTACCAGGGATGGCAGTGGGCCGTCGTCGTCGCTGCCTATGCCGGTGCCGACCGTGCCACCATCAGCGAGGTGGTGCTGGTCCCCGGCCCAACGGCCTTGCTGGCGCTGCCCTGGGTGCCCTGGGAGCGGCGGGTACAGCCGGGAGATTTGAGCCCGGGAGACCTGCTGGCGCCGGCCAAGGATGACCCGCGGCTGGTGCCGGGCTATAGCGCCAGCGGCGACCCGCAGGTCGACGAGACCGCTGCCGAGATCGGGTTCGGCCGACGCTGGGTGATGAGCGCGTGGGGCCGCGCCGAGGCGGCGCAACGATGGCACGACGGCGACTACGGCCCCGACTCGGCGATGGCACGGTCGACCAAACGAGTGTGCCGCGACTGCGGGTTCTTCCTGCCGCTCGGCGGAGCGCTGGGCGCGATGTTCGGGGTGTGTGGTAACGAATTGTCGGCCGATGGCCATATCGTCGACAAGCATTACGGTTGCGGCGCGCATTCCGACACCCCGGCCCCGGCGGGCAGCGGCTCCCCGATGTATGACCCGTACGACGACGGGGTGCTAGATATCTGGGAGAAGCCGCCGGATTCGTCCGATTAGCCTTTTTCGGCGGCCGCCTTGATCTTTGCCAGCGAGGTGTTCATGCCGTCGACCAATTCGCGTTCGAAGTTCGTGGTGCCTCCCAAGAGTGCGTTCACCGATACGTTGGAAAACGCGCTGACCCCGTTTTCGGCGTGGCGGCTCTCGGTGACCCGGGTGCCCTCGCCATTGGGCTCCAGCTCGTAGCTCCAGATGCTGCGGTTGGTGTCGACCCGGAACGCCAGCTTCTGCTCCGGGATGACCTCGACGACGGTGCAGGTTGTCGGCCAGAACAACCGGTTGCGACGGTTGAGGTTAATGGTGCGGGTGCCAGGGCGCAGCGGACCGAATTGGTGCGTCCAGCGACATTGCGGGCTCCATTGCGGCATTCGTCGCAAATCGGAGATCAGCGCCCAGACTTTCGAGGGCGGCGCATCGATGTCAACCTGCGCCTGCAGCAGCGGAGCTACCATTTGTCCTCCCGGATGTGTTTTGCGTCACCATTTCGGTCTTATTGGTGGTCCAGATACGTCTCGAGTCCGGCTTGAGCGCCGCGAGCACCGCGGCGGGCAGCGGCAAGTTGCCAGACGAATATGCCCGTGCCGAGCAACCCCACCGCGAGCCCGGCCACTGTCACCGGCCGCCATGTCTGAAGACTGGGTACGGCGAACGCGGCCACCGCGGCAGCCACCCAGCCGAGTGCGCCGACCGCGATGACCGGCCACACTTCCAGTAGCGCTGCCGGTAACGGTGGCGGCTCGGGATTGTGGTCAGGTTCGTCAGTCATCGGGTTTCAACATAGCCCGCGACGATGCCGGCCGCCGTACGGGCGGAACGATAGCGTCGTACACAGCAGCGGGCGGTCGCGGCGCCGGCCTTAGCGACCACTTTTGCGGAACAACGGCGCCGAGGTTGTCGCGAGGAGCGTTGAGGGGGCTGCGCCCCGATGCGAGGAGATGAAAATCGTGGCCTGGTGCGGTTGGGGTTGACGCTTAAAGGGTGTTCGCGACCCCGTCGCGTTCGCTACCTGTCATCCGGGCGCGCGGGCTCATCGGAGACGGTCGCGTCAATCTGGGGTGTCCGTTGGCGCTGACGGCGGCGAGTGTGCGCTGACGGCGCCGAGTGTGCGGTCGGGGCGCCGAGTGTGCCGTCAGGGCGGGCCAATCGCGGAGTCCGCGCCCTATATGCACGCTCAAAGCCGTCACCGCACACTCGATACGGCGGGCATGACAGTCGACCCGGTGAGCACGCGAGTCTTCTCCGTCCCCTCCGAACACCGGCCATCACAAGAGGTTTGAGCAAAGCTGCGGGCATCGGCGTGCCGAAGACAGAACGGCAAGGTGTGCGTGGGCAGCCAAGCTGCGTTCGCGGGCATCGATGACCGGCAGCATTGTGGCCTCGGAAGGCGTTTGATCGCCGAACAGATCGCCGAACCCCATGACGTACGTGGTGAACGAGTCGACACAGCGTCCTAGAAGCGTCCTCAGGCCTCTCGGGTGTCCACCCGTGCAGCGACCGATGTGGCAACTGGTAAAGATGTGACGGTGCTGGGACGGCGGCGCAATGGTTCCAGCACGGGGGGCGAAGGGTGGCGACGGGTTGCCGCCCGACGGCGCGGGGGCAATCGTTTGCCGTCGTTCTGATCGCGAGCACTTGGGTTCCGTTGTAACCTCGCGCTGTGCCTGACAGCGATGCGCAGCTGGCGAGCGACTTGTCGCTGGCGGTCATGCGTCTGGCGCGCCAACTTCGATTCCGGAACCCGTCATCTCCGGTGTCCTTGTCGCAGCTGTCGGCATTGACAACCCTGGCCAACGAGGGCGCGATGACGCCCGGCGCGCTGGCGATCCGGGAGCGGGTCCGCCCACCGTCGATGACCCGGGTGATCGCCTCCCTGGCCGACGTGGGTCTGGTGGACCGCGCCCCGCATCCCGTGGACGGCCGTCAGGTGCTGGTGTCGGTATCCCAAGCCGGCGCGGAGTTGGTCAGGGCTGCACGGCGAGCCCGTCAGGAGTGGCTGGCCGAACGGCTCGCGACGCTCGACAGCGGCGAACGTGACACCCTGCGCCACGCCGCCGACATCATGCTCGCCCTGGTCGACGAAAGCCCGTGACTGTTCCCGACATCGACGTTCAAGACATCAGCGATCCCGACGATCCGCGCCTCGACGATTTCCGCGACCTGAACAGCGTCGACCGCAGGCCCGACCTGCCGTCCGGGAGGGGCCTGGTGATCGCCGAGGGTGTGCTGGTCGTGCAGCGCATGCTGGCTTCGCGCTTTACCCCGCGGGCAATGCTTGGCACCGACCGCAGGCTGGCCGAGCTCAGGGACGACTTGGCCGGCAGCCCGGCCCCCTACTATCGAGCCTCCGCGGAAGTCATGGCGCAGACTGTCGGGTTTCATCTCAACCGGGGGGTGCTGGCCTCGGCAAGCCGGTTACCGGAGCCCGGCGTTACCGAGGTGGTCGACGGCGCTCGCACCGTCGTGGTGCTCGAGGGGGTCAACGATCACGAAAACCTGGGGTCGATCTTTCGCAACGCCGCGGGGTTGGGGGTGGACGCGGTGGTGTTCGGCAGCGGTTGCGCGGACCCGCTGTACCGTCGCGCGGTCCGGGTTTCCATGGGGCACGCTTTGCTGGTGCCCTACGCTCGAGCAGCCGACTGGCCCGCCGACTTGGTGATGTTGCAAGAGCGGGGCTTTGGGCTGTTGGCGATGACTCCACGCGGCGACGCGCGCCAGCTGGGCGAGGCGATGGACGCGGTGCGCGACCAACCGATTGCACTGCTGGTGGGTGCGGAGGGGCCTGGACTGACCGCTGCCGCCCTGCGGATCAGCGATCTGCGGGTGCGGATCCCGATGTCGCGGGGCACCGACTCACTCAACGTGGCGACGGCGGCCGCATTGGCTTTTTACGAGCGGGCTAGGCTTGGCCCGTGAGCCGGGAGCTCGAAGCGCGCGACGAATCTGTGCCGTGGGCAACGGGTTTGGTGGTAGCCGGTTTCGTCGCCGCAGTGATCGGGGTCGGGATGGTGGTGCTCAGCCTGGGGCTGATCCGGGTGCACCCGTTGCTGGCGGTCGGGCTCAACGTCGTGGCGGTCGGCGGGCTGGCGCCGACCCTCTGGGGCTGGCGGCGCACCCCGGTATTGCGCTGGTTTGTCCTGGGTGCGGGAGTAGGTGTCGTGGTGGCGTGGTTGACGCTGCTGGCAATGACCGGGTTGGGGCGTGCTTAACTCAGCGCTGCCCGCCGGAGCGCACCCCGAGCAGGACGTCCTCCCAGGCCGGGATGGCCGGCTTGCCCCGTCGATGGCTGGCTGGTGGTTCCGTCGCCGGGGCGGGTGCCGGCTTCGCGGGTTCGTCGAAGGCGAGGCGGGCCACCGGAGCCAGCTGCCGAGGTTTGAAGTCCGGGTCGATCAGCTCACTGGCCGCGTCGTCGATCGCGGTGACGGTGCCGCCATGCGCGCCCGGTGTGAAGCGGAAGTGCGCGAGGTTATCGGAGTGGCCGGCCTGCCATGCAAGCTGCACCGTCCAGCGGCCGTCTTCGTTGCGCCACGCGTCCCAGCTGAGTTTCTCCGGGTTGAGGCCGCGCGTCAGCAGCGCGGCGGTGATGGTTTCGAGCAGCGTCAGCACCGCGGGGCCGTCCGACAGCATCGGGTGCGCGGCCGTTGCCAGCTCAGCGGCACGCGACCGTTCCAGCAACACCGGGTGGGCGAATCGCTGGATGCGCGCCAGATCGGAGCCCGACGCCGCGGCCACCTGCTCCACCGATGCTCCGGCACGGATCCTGGCCTGAATTTCCTTGGGACTCAACATATTCGTTATTTCCATGTCCAGGTGCGGTTGAACCGGGTGCGTCGTATTGCCGGTCAGGACCGCCCGCAATCGGTCGTCGGCCGGCAGCTTGAATGTTTCGGCCGGTTTGGCGCCCTCGCAGATGAGGTATTTGCCGTCGGCATCCAGCCCAACCAGTTTGAGTTCCCGCATGACTTCTCCTCGCAGGCTCCGTGCCTCTGAGCACCGGACCTGTTACGTGCGCACTTTAATGCAGCCAACCCCGCGATCCGCGCTGACACGCGGGACGGTTGCGGGCGGATAACGAGCAGGTTAAAGCCGCTCAACCACCCAGTCGATGCATTGGGTGAGGGCGCTGACGTCATCGGGTTCGACGGCGGGGAACATCGCCACCCGCAACTGGTTGCGGCCCAGTTTGCGGTACGGCTCGGTGTCGACGATGCCGTTTGCCCGCAAGGTCTTGGCCACGGCCGCGGCGTCGACCTCGTCGGCGAAGTCGATCGTGCCCACCACCTGCGACCGCAACTCCGGGTCGGTCACGAACGGCGTGGTGTACGGCCGCTCCTGCGCCCACGAGTACAACCGCTGCGAGGAGTCCGCCGTCCGCTTGACCGCCCACTCCAGGCCGCCGTTGCCAAGCAGCCAGTCGAGCTGTTCGGCCAGCAGCGCCAGCGTGCCGATCGCCGGTGTGTTGTATGTCTGGTTCTTCAGACTGTTCTCGATCGCTATCGGTAGCGACAAGAAGTCGGGAACCCAGCGCCCCGAGGCCGCGATGGCTTCGACGCGGGCCAGCGCGGCCGGACTCATCAGCGCCAGCCAGAGGCCACCGTCGCTCGCGAAATTCTTTTGGGGCGCGAAGTAATACGCGTCAGCCTCGGTGATGTCGACCGGCAGACCGCCAGCACCAGAGGTGGCGTCGATGACGATCAGCGCGTCGCCCGAGTCGGCGGGACGTCGCACCGGCACCGCCACCCCGGTCGACGTCTCGTTGTGAGCCCAGGCGATCACGTCCACCGACGGATCGGCCTGCGGCTGCGGCGCGTCGCCTGGGTCCGCCTTGATGATGATCGGGTCGCCCACGAACGGGTTCTTGGCGACGGCTGAGGCGAACTTCGAGCTGAACTCGCCGTAGGCCAGGTGCAATGAGCGCTTGTCGATCAGCCCGAATGCGGCGGCGTCCCAAAACGCAGTTGCGCCGCCGTTGCCCAAAATCACCTGGTAACCATCGGGCAGCGAGAAGAGCTCGGCCAGGCCGGTGCGCACCCGGCCCACCAGATTCTTGACCGGCGACTGCCGGTGCGAGGTCCCGAACAATGCCGCGGCGGTGGTGGTCAGCGCATGCAATTGCTCGGGCCGCACCTTTGACGGGCCCGACCCGAAGCGTCCGTCGCGGGGTTTGAGGTCAGCGGGAATCTCGAGGGCAGTCGTGAGCTGGTCGGCCATGGCAATCAGGGTAGTGAGCGGTGGGGGACCGGCGACCACGCGGGCCGAATATTGCCGCGTCAAGCCGGCCGGCGTGAGCAGCGTCACACTCAACCGATCGATACGGGCCAGGCCACAGCCCGCCCGCGGGTCTGGAGAATTCCCGGTACCAGCGGTACCGTGTTTATCAGAACGTCCGAAGGTAAACCTCAACACAAACCTCATTGGGGAGGCTTCTCAGTGGACAAGACGCGGATGGTTCGGCGTTGGCGCCGCAACATGGAGGTTCGGGACGATACCGAGTACGTGGAGATGCTCGCCACACTGTCCGAGGGGTCGGTGCGGCGAAACTTCAACCCGTACACCGACATCGATTGGGAGTCACCGGAATTCGCTGTCACCGACAACGATCCCCGGTGGATCCTCCCGGCGACTGACCCGTTGGGCCGCCACCCCTGGTATCTGGCGCAGCCCGACGAGCGCAAGATCAAGATCGGGATGTGGCGCCAGGCCAACGTGGCCAAGGTCGGGCTGCACTTCGAGTCCATCCTGATCCGCGGCCTGATGAACTACACGTTCTGGATGCCCAACGGGTCACCGGAATACCGGTATTGCCTGCACGAATCGGTTGAAGAGTGCAACCACACCATGATGTTCCAGGAGATGATCAACCGCGTCGGCGCCGACGTTCCGGGGATGCCGCGGCGGCTGCGCTGGGTGTCGCCGTTCATCCCGCTGGTGGCCGGCCCGCTGCCGGTGGCCTTCTTCATCGGGGTACTCGCCGGCGAGGAGCCCATCGATCACACCCAAAAGAATGTGTTGCGCGAGGGCAAGGCGCTGCATCCGATCATGGAGCGGGTGATGTCCATTCACGTGGCCGAGGAAGCCCGTCACATCTCCTTCGCGCATGAGTTCCTGCGTAAGCGGTTGCCGCAGTTGACCAAGCGGCAGCGATTCTGGACGTCGTTGTACTTCCCGCTGACCATGCGGATGCTGTGTAACGCAATCGTGGTGCCGCCCAGGGCGTTCTGGGAGGAATTCGACATCCCGCGTGAGGTGAAGAGGGAGTTGTTTTTCCGGTCGCCGCAGTCGCGGAAGTGGTTGCGCGACATGTTCGCCGACGTACGGATGCTGGCTTACGACACCGGCTTGATGGAAAGTCGCCTGGCCGGGCTCATGTGGCGGCTGTGCAAGATCAACGGCGAGCCGTCGCGCTACCGCAGCGAGCCGCAGCGTCAGCACCTGGCGACCGTGCCGGCCGCGTAATCCTTTATGCCACACGTTATTACCCAGTCGTGCTGCAATGACGCGTCCTGCGTCTTTGCCTGCCCGGTCAATTGCATCCATCCCTCGCCGGACGAGCCGGGGTTTGCGACGTCGGAGATGCTGTATATCGACCCGGTGGCGTGCGTCGACTGTGGCGCCTGCGTGAGCGCCTGCCCGGTGGGAGCCATTTCGCCGGACAGCAGGCTGGAATCGCGGCAACTGCCGTTCGTCGAGATCAACGCCTCCTATTACCCGAAGCGGCCGGCCGGCGCGAAGCTGCCGCCGACGTCGAAACTGGCTCCGGTGATCCCGGCAGCCGAGGTGCGTACGCGCCGCCATCCGCTGACCGTTGCCATTGTCGGATCCGGACCCGCGGCGATGTATGCCGCCGACGAGCTCCTGGTTCAACCGGGCGTGCACGTCAATGTCTTCGAGAAGCTGCCCACGCCCTACGGGTTGGTGCGCGCCGGGGTGGCGCCGGATCACCCGAACACCAAGCGGGTCACCACACTGTTCGACCGGGTCGCGCGCCATGACCGGTTCCGGTTCTACCTCAACGTCGAGATCGGCAAGCACCTGACGCACGCCGATCTGTTGGCCCACCACCACGCCGTGGTGTACGCAGTCGGTGCTCCCGACGATCGTCGCCTCGACATCGACGGGATGGGGTTACCCGGCACCGGTACCGCGACGGAGTTGGTCGCGTGGATCAACGGGCATCCCGAGTTCGTCAATCTCCCAGTCGATCTCGGCCACGCCCGGGTCGTGATCATCGGCAACGGCAATGTCGCTCTCGACGTGGCGCGGGTGCTCACCACCGACCCCGGTGACCTGGCCCGAACCGACATCGCCGATCATGCGCTGCGGGCGTTCCGCGGCTCGGCGGTCCGTGAGGTGGTGATCGCTGCCCGTCGCGGACCCGCCCACTCGGCGTTCACCCTGCCGGAGTTGATCGGGCTTACCGCCGCATCCGACGTGGTGCTCGACCGCGTCGACCACAAGCGGGTCCTCGAGGACTTGGCAACCGCCTCGGCGCCGTTGACGAAAGCCAAGCTGGAGATCCTGAGCACCCTGGGCGACGGGTCGACCTCGGCGTCGCGTCCCCGAATCCGGCTGGCCTATCAGCTCACGCCCCGGCGCGTCCTGGGACCTCAACGGGCCACCGGCGTCGAGTTCGCCGTCACCGGCACCGACGAGGTGCGCCGGCTTGACGCGGGTCTGGTGCTGACGTCGATCGGCTACCGCGGCAAGCGAATTCGTGACCTGCCGTTCGACAAGGCGGCGGCCGTCGTGCCCAACGACGGCGGTCGGGTCGTCGATCCGGGTACCAGGCAGCCGGTGCCGGGCGCCTATGTCGCGGGCTGGATCAAGCGCGGGCCGACCGGGTTCATCGGTACCAACAAATCCTGCTCCTGGCAAACCGTTCAGGCGCTGGTGGCCGACTTCAATGCGGGCAAGCTCACCGATCCGGCGGGCAAGCCGGCGGCGCTGGACCAGCTGGTGACCACGCGTCAGCCCGACGTCATCGACGCCGCGGGCTGGCGTGCCATCGATGCCGCCGAGGTCGCTCGCGGCCGCCGCGACGGTAGGCCGCGCAACAAATTCACCGACGTCACCGACATGCTTGCCGCGGCGACCGGCGCATCGCAGACGCCGCCGCTGCGACGGCGCCTGCTGACGCGGCTGCGTGAGCTGGCCTGAACTAGCTGGCTGCCTGCGCGGACATGGCCTCTTGAATCTCCGCCATGCTGAGCTCCCGTACGGGTTGCCCCAGTGACCAGTGGTGGCCGAACGGGTCGGCGACTACTCCGTATCGGTCGCCCCAGAACTGGTCTGCCAGCGGGATTACCACGGTGGCACCGGCGTCCACTGCCCGCTGGAACTTGGCATCGACATCGGTCACGGTCAGATGGATGGTGACCGGGGTTCCGCCCAGTGACCTCGGTGTCGTCGACTTGCCACCGCAGCTTTCCGGGAAGTCGTCGTTGAGCATCACCATGAAGCCGTTGATGCGCAGCGCAGCGTGGATGAGTTTGCCATCGCGCCCTGGTATGCGTCCCAGCTCAACCGCGTCGAAGGCCTTGACGTAGAAGTCGATCGCCGCCACGGCGTCGTCGACCACGAGGTGGGGGGACAATGCTGGTTCCACGGTGATTGCCACGTTGTTCGCTCCTTTGGATAGTTGGTATCGCCCGCGCGGGGCTCACAGGTACTGACCGAACGTGGCGGCGATTTTCATCGCGCAGTCGGCGACGGCCGCCGTTCAGGCCGCCTCTTGCGATCTGACGTGGCGATGTGATAGGGATGTGTCGACTGTTGTTGATACAACTGTCTCACCACGTGTCTCAGAGTTCGGCCGATGAGGATGCCCGCGTGTGCGCTGCCCGATTGACCATCCATCGCACAATGGACGCGCGTCAGCTGGAATTGCGCACCCGGCTGCTTCAGGCAGCGCGACAGCTGATCCGCGAGCACGGTCACGAGGCCGTGGGCATGGAGTTGATCGCCACGACAGCAGGGGTATCGAGAGCGACGACGTACCGCTACTTCGCGTCCAAGGAACATGTCGTCTGCGAGGCCGCGCTGGCCTGGGGTCATGACGTTGCGGCGCGCTTGCCGCAGGCCATCGAGGCGGCCGGGGAGACGGTCGGCGCCATCGACGTCGCGATCGAGCAGGTGGTGTACGAAGCAGCGTCGGATTTGTCGATGGTTCGGGCCACCATGGCGTCGGTGCTGGCTCAGGGCCCGGTCGCCGACGAGTTTCGCCGGGGCGTGCGTGAGATGTTCCGCGCGTTGGTGGCCGGTGCCGACGACGACATGCCGGCCACCCTTGACCCGTCGATGACGTTGCTTGGGCGGGTCTTTTTCGCCGATCTGGCATTGCTGGGTGTCGGCGATATCAGCGTCGAGCAGTGCATCGAGGAACTGCGGACGGCGGCACAGCGCTTACTCACCGGCACTACTCACCACAACTAGGAGCGGACCCATGAGTCAGGTATCGCCTTTGCAACCGGTCTGGGATGGGCTATTGGACCTGTTGGGTGTCGGCTTCTTCGAATTTCCGCTGTATTTTCTGCCCGTCGTCGTCGCGGTCGTCTTGCTGACCGGCATCGGCTTTTCGATAGCGGATGTCGCGATCTACCGGCGGATCTCGGCCAAAGCGGCCACGAAGCTCGGAATTCGGATCATGTCGACCTACGTCGGCGCGGCCGTTTTGCTGTTCGTGCTGCACGCGACGTTCCACGTCTGGACGGCCGCGGTTCCGGGCGCCGCGCCGACGCTGCCGGTCTTTGTGGCCCAACTCATCGGTTTCATGGTGGTCGGCGAATTTCTGACCTATTGGTGGCACCGGCTAGAGCATGAATCGTCCCGGGTTTCGTGCGCACTTCCTTTCTTGGGAAGGATGGCACGATGCCAAGCAAGTACGACGAGAACACCAAGGCCAAGGCGGTCCGATTGGTCCGTGAGCATGCCGACGACTACGACT
>NZ_UPHQ01000236.1 GCF_900566055.1 Mycobacterium innocens | reverse complement strand
GGTCGGCCGGTGCCGGTGCCAGGTCGGCCGGTGCCGGCGGCTCGGCAGGAGCCTGAGGAGCTGGCAGTTCGTTACCGGCGAACTGCACCTGAGGGGCCGGGTCGGCCGGCTGCGCGACGTCCGCGGGGGGTGGGGCGTCGGCCAGCGGGGCCGGTTCGCCATTGACCTCCGGGGCGTCCAGCGGCCCGTTCAACGCAGCCGGAGCAGAAGCTTGGCGGGGCGTCGGTGCGGATAGTCCGTGACCACATACCGGCCAGGCGCCACGACCCTGGGTCGCCAGCACCCGCTCGGCGACCGCGATCTGCTGTTCCCGGGTGGCCAGTTGGGCCGACGGGGCGAACTCGCCGCCGCCATGGGAGGCCCAGGTGCCTGGGGTGAACTGCACGCCGCCGTAGTAGCCGTTGCCGGTGTTGATCGCCCAGTTGCCGCCGGACTCGCAACGGGCTACCTGATCCCATTCCCAGTCGGTGGCCGCGCTCGCTTGGCAGGCCATGGCGATGCCGCCGCCGCCGAGCACCGCGCCGGTAAAGGCGACCTTGGCGACGCTGACGCTTGATGTGGTGGGCTTACGGTGACGTCCACTCATACGCTCGGTTATTCCTCTCTGTACACGCCTACGAGGTCAGCTGTCGGGTTCGGGTTGGTTTCAAAAAACCAGAGAGGCCACCCGGCCAGCGTCGTACTCCGGTGAGACGACGTCGGCTTCACCCCAAGGGCCGTGAACGGCCCCGGTCCGATCTCGGCGGACCCGGTGGGTCCCCCGCCTCCATCCGCGGTCGGAACCCCTCACCTACTGGATGGAGCTCGGCGCGTGGTAGGCAGGGCGGGCAAGTCAGTGATTCGTTGACGAGCCTGCGGAGACGGTAGCGGTTTCAGCCAATCTCGTCACGTGTGAGATGGACCGGCGTTTTGCTCACAGACGCCGGCCAAAACCCCAGGAAGCGCGGCTATTTGCGCAGGTCATAACACTCGACACCGCACCGTGTCCGGCTTGTTATCGTTCCGTTACGTGATAAATCTCACAGTGATCAGCCGCCCGCAAACGGGGGGAGTACATCAAGCGTGTTGCCGGCGGATAACGGTGTGGCGTCGTCTCGGACGGCAATACCGTCGCGCAGATAGGAGCATCGGCCCAACACCGTTGCCAGCCGAGCGTTACGTGCGGCCAGGCCGTCGACCAATTCGGCCACCGTGGCGCCGGGCCGCAACGTGACAGTTTCCGACTCGATACCGGCGGCCGCCCGCGCCGCCGCGAAGTAGCGGACGGTCACGTGAATCCCGGTGGCATCTGCCATCGAGTCAGCCGTCGGGTCAGCCACCGATGGCGCTCATCGGACGGTCGGGCTGCACGAAATCCGGATCGTTGATGCCGTGGCCGGCCGGTTTGCGCCACATCGCGGCGCGCCATGCCCGCTCGATCGCGTCGTCGTCAGCGCCGCTGCGCAGCAGGCCGCGCAAGTCGGTCTCCTCGCTGGAGAACAGGCAGCTGCGGATTTGGCCGTCGGCGGTAAGCCGGGTGCGGTCACAAGTCGAGCAGAAGGCGTGCGAGACCGAGGCGATGACCCCGAACTTGCCGGCCGGCGTGTCGGTGCCCGAGTCGGCCAGCCAGAGCTCGGCCGGCGCCGAACCTCGCGGGGTCGGGTCGGGCCGCAGCCGGAAATGCGGGCGCAGCGCTGCCAGCACATCGTCGGCGCTCAGCGCGGCGTTGCGGCGCCATTGGTGCCCCGCGTCGAGTGGCATCTGCTCGATGACTCGCAACTGGTAGCCCTGTTCCAGGCAGTAGCTCAGCAGCTTGACGACATCCTTGCGGCCAGTCGCGGGGTCGAGCACGGCGTTCACCTTGACCGGGGTCAGGCCGGCGCTCTTGGCGGCGGCCAGGCCCTCCAGCACGTCGGTGAGCCGGTCCCGACGGGTGATGGCCGCGAAGTGCGCGCGATCCACGCTGTCGAGCGAGACGTTCACCCGGTCCAGGCCGGCCTCGGCCAAAGCGGCTGCCCGCCGTGCCAGCCCGACGCCGTTGGTGGTCAACGAGATCTCCGGACGAGGCCGCAGGCCGGCCGTTACGGCGACGACCTCTTCCAGGTGACGGGCCAACAGCGGCTCGCCGCCGGTAAACCGCACGCTGGTGACGCCGAGCCGGGTGACGGCGAGACGGATCAGCCTGCCCAGCTCCTCAGGTCGCAGCAATTGCTCCCCGGGCAGCCAGTCCAGGCCCTGCGCCGGCATGCAATAGTTGCACCGCAGATTGCAGCGGTCGGTCAACGAAACCCGTAGGTCGGTTGCGACCCGGCCAAAGCTGTCCAGCAAAGGGCCTTCCACAGGGGCGGTGTCCGGCGGGGCCGCTGGCTCCGGCAACCGGCCACGTACCGTCGGAACGCCCAGCGCCGTCACCGTCATGCGGTCACGCGTTCGATTCGAGCCGGCGCACCGACGGGAACGATCTCTTTGCCCAACGGCACCAACGACACCGGGATCAGTTTGAGATTGGCCAGGGCCAGCGGAATGCCGATGATCGTGGCTGCCATCGCCACCGCGCTGACCAAATGCCCGATTGCCAGCCAGATGCCGAACAGCAGCACCCAGATGACGTTGCCGAGCAGGGCGCCGGTCCCGGCGCTCGGCTTGTCGACGATCGTCCTGCCGAACGGCCACAACGCGTACGACGCGATGCGCAGGGCCGCGAAACCGAACGGGATGGTGACGATCAACAAGAAACAGACCAATGCCGCGACCAGGTATCCGATGGCCAGCCACAGGCCACCGAACACCAGCCAGATAACGTTCAGGATCAGGCGCATATCTCCTCCAACGGTAATCCCAGCCTACTCAGTACGCGGTAAACACGGATGCTCGGCGGGCGACGATCCGAGTAGGATCTGAGATCGTCATCGCGTCCTGTGCAGGCGGGGCGCGTCTTGGTGTGGAAAACCCAGGGATCCGTCAGACAAGCAGGTGAGAGCAGTGCCGACCGGCAAAGTGAAGTGGTACGACTCCGAAAAGGGGTTCGGCTTCCTGTCGCAGGAGGACGGCGAGGACGTCTATGTCCGTTCCTCGGCGTTGCCGGCGGGCGTCGAGGGACTCAAAGCGGGGCAACGCGTGGAGTTCGGTATCGCATCCGGGCGGCGCGGACCGCAGGCGCTGAGCCTCAAGCTGATCGACCCGCCACCGAGCCTTTCCCGCACCCGGCGGGAGGTGGTCGAGCACAAGCACAGTCCCGATGAACTGCACGGCATGGTCGAGGACATGATCACCTTGCTGGAGAGCGCGGTGCAGCCCGAGTTGCGCAAGGGCCGCTACCCCGATCGCAAGACGGCTCGGCGGGTCTCCGAGGTGGTCAAGGCCGTGGCGCGGGAGTTGGACGCCTAGCCGCGCCGGCTGCGGATGTTGCCGGCGCAGCCGTTCCTGTCGGATCGGTGGCCTGCCACGACACAGCGCCGCCGGGTAAGCGGCCTTGCAGCGACACCAACTCGGTGGGATCGCCGGCCAGGCTTATCCGGCAATGCTTTTCGTGTGTAACAGCGGGCCGCGCCGGGCGGCGCGGTGTTTCTGCGCCCGTCCCGCTCGGAGTAGCAGGCGCGGGCTGCGCTGGGCGATCGCACAGTTTTTGCCGAGGCCGGTAAGGGTCATTCGGGCCGTCTCTCGTCGTACTATCGGGCAGGAACCGGGTAATCAACCCCCATGTCGGTTCATCAGCGAGGAGGCCGCGATGGCGCAGCAAGTGCAAGTCACCGAACAGCAGGCGAGAGCGCTTGCCGAAGAATCGCGCGAAAGTGGTTGGGAAAAACCATCTTTCGCCAAAGAAATTTTTCTTGGCCGCTTCCCGCTCGAACTCATCCACCCGTTTCCGAAACCGTCGGAAGCCGAGGAGGCTCGCATCGAGGCGTTCCTGGGCAAGTTGCGGGAATTCCTCACCGCCGTCGACGGCAGCGTGATCGAGCGTGATGCCCAGATTCCCGACGAATACGTCAATGGCTTGGCCGAACTGGGTTGCTTCGGCATGAAAATACCGGCCGAATATGGCGGATTGAACATGTCGCAAGTCGCCTATAACCGCGCGCTGATGATGGCCTCCACGGTTCATCCGAGCCTGGGCGCACTGCTGTCGGCCCATCAGTCGATCGGGGTGCCTGAGCCGCTGAAACTTGCCGGAACCCCGGAGCAGAAGCGGAAGTTCTTGCCGCGCTGTGCTGCTGGCGCCCTGTCTGCCTTCCTGCTGACCGAGCCCGACGTGGGCTCGGACCCGGCGCGCCTGGCCGCGACGGCCACACCGGTCGAAGACGGCAAGGCTTACGAACTTGAGGGCCTCAAACTGTGGACCACCAACGGCGTGGTCGCCGAACTGCTGGTCGTCATGGCGCGGGTCCCGAAGAGCGAGGGGCATCGGGGCGGCATCAGCGCGTTCGTCGTCGAGGCCGACTCACCCGGGATCACCGTGGAGCGGCGCAACAAGTTCATGGGACTGCGCGGTATCGAGAACGGCGTCACCAGGCTGCACCGCGTGCGGGTTCCCGCCGAAAACCTGATCGGTCGGGAGGGGGACGGACTGAAGATCGCGCTGACCACACTGAACGCCGGACGGCTGGCGATACCGGCGATGGTGACCGGATCGTGCAAATGGTCGCTGAAGATAGCGCGTGAATGGTCTCGTGAGCGGGTGCAGTGGGGCAAACCGGTAGGCAAACACGAAGCGGTGGCCGGAAAGATCGCGTTCATCGCCGCCACCACCTACGCGCTGGACGCGGTGGTCGAGCTGTCCGGTCAGATGGCCGACGAGGGCCGCAACGACATCCGGATCGAGGCGGCGCTGGCCAAACTGTGGTCCAGTGAGATGACCTGTCGGATTGCCGACGAGCTGTTGCAGATCCGGGGCGGGCGAGGGTACGAGACCGCCGAGTCGCTGGCCGCGCGAGGTGAGCGTGCGGCACCGGTGGAGCAGTCGCTGCGGGACATGCGGATCAACCGCATCTTCGAGGGATCCAGTGAGATCATGCGGCTGCTCATCGCCCGGGAGGCAGTGGATGCGCACCTGACAGCTGCCGGTGATCTCGCCAAGCCCGAGACCGATCTGCGCCAGAAGGCCGCAGCGGCGGTCGGCGCCAGCGGTTTCTACGCAAAGTGGTTGCCGCAGCTCGTATTCGGCGAAGGGCAACGACCCACGGCATATCAGGAATTCGGCCCGTTGGCATCGCATCTGCGATTCGTCGAACGCTCCACGCGCAAGCTGGCCCGCAACACGTTCTACGGCATGGCGCGCTGGCAGGCCAGGCTGGAGCAGAAGCAAGGGTTCCTCGGGCGCATCGTCGATATCGGTGCAGAGCTGTTCGCCATGTCCGCGGCATGCGTTCGGGCCGAGGCGCAGCGGGTTGCTGATCCGGTCGTCGGTCATCAGGCGTATGAGCTGGCCGAAATCTTCTGTGAGCAAGCGACCCTTCGCGTCGAGGCGCTGTTCCACGCGTTGTGGGCCAACACCGACAGCAGCGACGTTCGCCTGACCAACGATGTGCTGGACGGCCGCTACACCTGGCTGGAGGAGGGGATCATCGATCAGTCGGAGGGCACCGGACCGTGGATCGCGCCCTGGGAACCGGGCCCGTCCACCGAAACCGATGTGGCGCGGCGAATTTCGGCGGTGTCCTTGCCCGGGCCGGTCGGACGAACGCAAAGCGCGTGAGTCCCGCCGAGAAGCTCAGCATCGAATTGGCTCAAGCTTGGCTTGAAATCGGCGATATCGTTCGGCGCGGCCCGGCCGGCGGCGGACGACCAGCCAACCGACCGCTAGGAGTATGAGCCACAACGGAAACCACGCCAATGCGACCAATGTCTCGGTATTTATGGTGAGCGTCCAGATCACGAATGCGAAGAAGGCGAGTACGGCCCAACACATCGTTACGCCACCGGGCATCTGGTAGTTCGAGGCCGCATGGCGCTGTGGGTGTCGGCGGCGATAGGCAAGGTAGCTGAGGATGATCATTGCCCAGACGAACATGAACAGCAACGACGAGATGGTCGTGATGAGGGTAAAGGCGCTGATCACCGAACCGCCCGCATAAAGCAGCGGGATGGCGGTGAGCAGTAACACGGCGGTCAGCAGCAGTGCCGGCGCCGGTACGCCGCCGCGATTCAGTTTCCCGAAAATTGCTGGGGCGCTGCCTTCGTCGGCCAGTCCGAACAGCATTCTTCCGGTAGAAAACACCCCGGAGTTCGCTGCGGAGGTGGCTGAGGTGGCGACGACGAAGTTGACCACAGATGCCGCTGCGGCAACTCCGGCCAGGGAGAACATCATCACGAAGGGTGACTGGCCGCGGTTGAACTGCCGCCATGGAACGACCGTCAGGATTGCCAGCAGTGCGCCGATGTAGAAGATCGCTACGCGCACCGGCACGGCATCGATCGCGCGGGGCAGGGTGCGTGTCGGGTCGGCCGTCTCGGCGGCGGCGGCGCCGACGAGTTCCACACCGATGTAGGCAAAGAACGCGATCTGGAAGCCACTGACCAGACCCATGAAGCCGGTGGCGAAGAACCCGCCGTCGTTCCAGAGGTTGGCAATCCCGGCCCGGGCGCCGTGCGGAGAAACGTAATGTGTGGCTCCCATGATCACGGCGACGACAATCAGGCAGCCGATCGCTGCGAGCTTGATCAACGCGAACCAGAACTCGATCTCCCCGAAGTTGCTGATGCTGAACAAGTTGCAGCCCAAGATCAGTGAGACCGTGATGACAACCGGTAGCCAGGCCGGTATGTCGGGCCACCAGAACTTCGAGTATCCGGTTATCGCCACCAGGTCGGCGATGCCGGTGACGATCCATGCGAACCAGTACGACCAACCCATGAAGAATCCCGCCGCCGGCCCTAACAGATCGGCCGCGCAATCGACAAACGACTTGTAGTTCAAGTTGGAAAGAAGCAATTCTCCCATCGCCCGCAGCACGAAAAAAACGAAGAACCCGATGATCCCGTAGACGACCACAACCGCCGGACCAGCCAACGAGATTGTTCGCCCGGACCCCATGAACAAGCCGGTGCCGATGGCGCCGCCGATCGCGATCAACTGAATATGCCGGTTGGCAAGACCTCGATGCAGCCGTGCGACATCGGTTGTGGCGTCGGCATCGGCAACCTGGGCGACGACCGGTGAAGTCTTCGGCACAGCCGTGTTTTTCGTCATTCCGTTAACCCGCAAACGGTGGTCGCACCATCACTTTGGGACGAAAACCATATCGGGGAGCGCTGCCTGCCGCGTTGACTCCGGGGCCGGCCAGCGGCATGCCGCCCAGCATGTTGCTGCTTTCCGAAGCGGCCTCCGGCAAGGCGATATTGCTGACCAAGGGCGCGGACACCGAACCTACCGACGGAGCCGGTACCGGGCCGGTCGCCGACCAACTTGGCGGTACCGATAACTTGCCGACGGCCGGCGCATTACCCATACCCGCGGCTATCGGTGCACCGCGGCCCAGCGTTCCCGCAGCATCGGCCGCGGCGCCGCCCGCGGAAGCCGCCGCCGCGCCGACCTCCGGGCCGATCGCTCCGACGGCTCGTGCCGTCGATGCAAGGCTGTTGGTGATGCCGATCCCGAAATAGGGCAGGCCCGTGACGTTGTACCAGGTACCGGTCAACGGGGAAATCAGGTTCAGGAAATCCTCTAACCACACCACCCATGACGGTGGTGTCGGGGCCGCTCCGGCGGAAGCCAACAGGGACGAGAGAGGCGTGGCCAGATCAAGTAAGGCGTTGGGCGCCTGAGAAACCAGCTTTGACAGCAGGTTCTGTGTCGTTCCGGCAGCGGTGCCGGCGGCATTCGCGACGGCGGCGCCTTGCAAGGCCGAGGCGGACGGGCTGGTGGTTTGCGTCGGCGACGTGAACGGCGTGAGGCGGGTGGCATTCGCTGAAGCGGCGGCATACACATACATGGCCGTCGCATCCTTAGTCCACATGTCGCCGTAATCCGCATCGAGAAGCGCGATCCGCGCGGTGTTTTGGCCAAAGACGTTGGTCGAGGCCAGCAATGCCACCCGGGCGCGATTGGCCGCAACCAGTGGTGGGGGAACGACTGCCGCTACCGCAGCCTCGTAGGCGGCGACCACCATGCGCGCCTGGGTGGCTGTTTGCTCAGCCTGCGCTGCAGTGGCTCTCATCCACGCCACGTACGGTTGGACCGCACCGGCCATGGACGTCGCCGCCGGGCCGATCCAGACCTCACTCTGCAGTCTGGTCACTACGGTCTCGTAATCATCTGCGGTAGAGGTCAATTCGGCAGCCAATCCGCTCCATGCCGACGCAGCGGCCAACATCGGCGCCGACCCCGGGCCGGAATACATTCGGATTGAGGTGACCTCCGGCGGTAGAACGCCAAAATCAATCATTGCTCTGAACCCCTTACGTCATTTCCGTCGCTGTTATGTGTGAACCACCTTCTGGCCCAGGCGCCCTCGGCGGTGACTCGCTCATGGCGCCGTGTCGCTTGCCAGGGTGATGGGACCACCTGATTGCCAGGGGGATGGGACCACCGTGGCGCGTTATTGAGGATGCTCGTGTTTGGTGTTGGGGTCAACTTGGTCGCGCTGAGGCCGGGCGCGTTGGCG
>NZ_UPHQ01000239.1 GCF_900566055.1 Mycobacterium innocens | reverse complement strand
GTCGCGACTACCCCAGGAAGGAGCGAACCCCACCGGGACCTGGAACCCGGCGTCACCGCACGACACGCGGCGCCGAAACCTACCCGGCACCACGAAATCAAGATCAACAAGCGTCGCCGGCCCCACATCACGGCGTCACCTACACCCGCATGAAATTTTGAGGTTTGCGACACCTGTGGACAGGTTTATCGAGTTGAGGAAGCCCGTATTGACGTTGCCTGAGTTTCCTCCTCCCGTGTTAGTCATGCCCGCGTTCCCGAAACCCGTATTGCCGAAGCCCGAGTTATCCCAGCCCGTGTTTTGGTTGCCCGCGTTACCGAAGCCTGCGTTTGTGAAGCCCGCGTTCCCGAAGCCCGCGTTTGCGTTGCCCGCGTTGCCGTAGCCCGCGTTGAACTGGCCGGCGTTCCCGAAGCCGGTATTGGTGTTGCCCGCGTTTCCGAAGCCCGTGTTGGTAAATCCAGAGTTCCCGAAGCCCGTGTTGTTGCCGCCTACATTCCAAAAGCCCGAGTTGTTGCCCCCCGAATTCCCGAAGCCGGAGTTGCCGTTGCCCGAGTTGAAGAAGCCCACGTTGTTATTGCCCGAGTTGAAGAAGCCGATGTTGTTGTTACCCGAATTCCCAAAACCGATGTTGTTGGTGCCCGTGTTCAGCGCGCCGATGCCCACCTGGTTGTTGCCCGTGAGCCCGAAGCCGACGTTGTTATTGCCGTTGTTCCCGAAGCCAACGTTGAAGTTGCCGAGGTTCCCGCTGCCCAAGTTGAAGCTGCCGAGATTTCCGCTGCCGAAGTTTGTGTTGCCGTTGTTTCCGCCGCCGACGTTTCCGGGGCCGTTGTTTCCGCCACCCAGGTTTCCGTTGCCCGCGTTTCCGAAACCGAAGTTGCCGGTGCCGGTGTTTCCGGCGCCGAAGTTGCCCGTACCGTTATCGCCGGATCCGATGTTTCTGTTGCCGATGTTTCCGTCGCCGAAGTTAACCGAGCCGATGTTTCCGCTGCCGACGTTGATAAAGCCGTTGTTGCCGCTGCCTAGGTTGGCGTTGCCTTTGTTGCCGCCGCCCAGGTTGGCGTTGCCGGTGTTGCCGCTGCCGAGGTTGGCGTTGCCTTTGTTGCCGCCGCCCACGTTGGCATCGCCGGTGTTTCCGGTCGCATCGGCCGGGTTGGCCGCTGCCGCGCTGGCCGCTGAGGCTGCCGCGGCCCCACCCGGTAGGCCAAGCAGGCCCTGCAAACCCTGTTGCCAGGATTGCAACTGCGCCGCCGCGGCCGACGCCCCGCCGTGATAGCCCACCATCGCGGCCACGTCCGCGGCCCACATCTGCTCGTAGATGCCCTCGGCCGCGGCAATCGCCGGCGCGTTTTGGCCCAACAGATTCGACAACACCAGTTGCACGAACGCATTTCGGTTGGCTGCGACCGCCAACGGATGGATGATCGCCGCCCGCGCGGCCTCAAATGCACTTGCCACCGCCTTGGCCTGGGCTGCGGCGCTTGCGGCCCGAGCCGCCGCCGCACTCAGCCACTGCGCATAAGGGGCCGCCGCGGCCGTCATCGCCATTGACGCCGGACCCTGCCACGCCTGACCGGCCAACCCGGACGTAACCGACCCGAATGATCCTGCCGCCAAGCCCAATTCGCTGGCGAGTCCGTCCCATGCCACCGATGCTGCCAACATAGGCCCGGCACCCGCACCAGAAAACATCCGCAACGAATTGACCTCAGGCGGCAACACCGAAAAATTCATGACATCTGTCCCTTTTCGAGCTGGGTCTGCTATGCGGGCCGCGACCAGCAAGCAATTTTACGGCGGCCTCGGCACCACGGTGGAGTTTCGGCGGAACTCTGTCGTTTACTGGTCGGTGGGTGATATCGAGATTGGGATCGGAGCAGATCGTGCGTGAAACAGTGATCGTCGAGGCCGTGCGTACCGCGGTGGGAAAGCGCAACGGCGGGTTGTCGGGAATGCATGCCGCCGACCTGTCCGCGATCGTCCTCAACGAACTGGCGGAACGCACCGGTATCAACCCTGAGATCATCGACGACGTGATCTGGGGGTGTGTCTCCCAGGTCGGTGACCAGTCCAGCAACATCGGCCGCTACGCGGTCCTCGCCGCGGGCTGGCCGGAGAGCATCCCCGGCACCACGGTCAACCGGGCGTGCGGGTCCAGCCAGCAGGCACTCGACTTTGCGGTGCAAGCGGTGATGTCGGGCCAACAAGACGTCGTGGTCGCCGGGGGCGTTGAAGTCATGAGCCGCGTTCCGCTCGGTGCGGCCAGGGCGACCGGAATGCCCTATGGGCCGAAAGTCCTTGCCCGCTATGGTGATTTCTCATTCAACCAGGGGCTGTCGGCGGAGATGATTGCCACGAAGTGGGGGTTTTCCCGCGGCCAGCTCGACGAATACTCTGCCCGGTCCCATGAGCTGGCCGCCGCGGCCCAGGACCGCGGGAACTTCATCGGTCAGATCGTGCCGGTGTTTGTCGACGACGGAACGATCGTCAATACCGACGAGGGGGTACGGCGCGGGACCAGCGTCGAGAAGCTGGCCGCGCTCAAGCCGGCATTCGTCGACGACGGTGTCATCCACGCGGGCAATTCCTCGCAAATCTCCGACGGTGCGGCCGCGCTGCTGGTGACCACCTCGGCGATGGCGCTGGAGCTGGGGTTGACGCCGATAGCGCGCTACCGGGCGGGCGCCGTCACCGGGGCCGATCCGGTGCTGATGCTGACCGGCCCGATTCCGGCGACCGAGAAGGTGCTGCGCAAGTCGGGTGTCTCGCTATCGGAGGTGGGCGTCTTCGAGGTGAACGAGGCGTTCGCGCCGGTGCCACTGGCGTGGCTCGCCGAAACCGGAGCCGATCCGGATCGGCTAAATCCGTTGGGCGGAGCCATCGCGCTGGGCCATCCGCTGGGCGCGTCCGGCGCGGTGCTGATGACGCGAATGGTGCACCACATGCGCGACAACGGGATTCGCTACGGGCTGCAGACCATGTGCGAGGGCGGGGGGACCGCCAACGCCACGCTCGTCGAACTCATCGCTTAACGGGGCGCGTACGTCGCCTCTTGTCAGCGTCGCCAAACCAACCTACTGTGTGTTCAGTAGGTTGCCTCCTGAGCCCTGATCCGAAAACAAGGTGATTTGGGCGCACGAAAGCTGGATGCGAGGTGAGGAGATCTCGCACCCAGGAGTAGGGCTGAGGCGATGTTGAGTTGGTTTAGGCGGCTTGGCCGGTGGGTTCGATGGT
>NZ_UPHQ01000240.1 GCF_900566055.1 Mycobacterium innocens | reverse complement strand
ATACAGTTCGGTCAGGAGGGCATCGAGGTCTGTCTTCATAACTGTCCATCGGTGCCCTCCAACCACATCCTTCACAAGCCGACACGCCGAGAGTGCAACCACTGCGGCGCCGCTCGGCGTGTCGCCGCCGCCAGTACACACTCGGCGCAGCCGATGCACACTCCGCGCGCAGTTGGGAATTACTCATCTAGAGGGGTGGTGTATTCGGGCTTGCGTTGCTGGCAATCTGAACGGATACGCGCTACTACTAGGGTCTAAAGACCATACCGGTGGAGGGTACCTATGTGGCATCATTCAACGCATGACGCAAACACCAGAATCTGCCGAACCGACCATCGAGGCAGAGCAGCGCCGGTATGACGATCGATCTGGCGGGCGCGGTTGGCTTGATCAACTGTTGACCTGGGTGGGCATCATCGCCGGTGTCGTGTTCATCGTTGCTCTGATCTTCTTCTCCGGGTTCTTCTTGGGTCGGGCTACACACGGCCCCTATGGCGGGCGTGACGGCGGCTGCTCGATGATGGATTCCGGCGGACGGATGGGACCCGGCGGAATGGGTCCGGGAGGAATGATGGGTCCTCAGCAAACGCCCAGCCCGACAACACCGCATGCGCCGCACCCGTAGTCGGAAACGCTAGGGCCGCACCAGAACTAGCAACGCCCAGCCTCTTTATCTTCCGGCGCAGCCGCTTTCGTACGTCATCTGGACCTACTCACACCGCTGGATTGCAGATCGCAGAAAGGGTCGGGAAAATGATGACAACTCGACGTCGGATCACGCTCGCAGCAGCCACCATAGGGGCCACCGTCGGGCTGATGGTCTTGACGCTCCCGCTGATTCCGCCGTTAGATGCCCAAATCGATAGCGCTGTGCTGTCCGAAATGGGCATGCTGCCCGAACTGCCTGTCCCGCCGAGGATCCACTATGGCGCCATCGCCTATGCCCCGACCGGCGAGTGGGGAAAATCGCGGAATTACTTGACCCTGGCAAAAGCGCAGGAAGTTGCATTGGACCAGTGCGGCCTCGACACCTGTAAGGTGCTGATCAGCTTCAAACGATGCGGCGCGGTCGCCTATGACGGCTCGACCTACCAGGGCGGAAGCGGCATCACGCTCAGCGAGGCCATGGCGGACGCTACCAACAGGCTCGGCGCCGGGCGGATCGTCAACTGGCTGTGTAACGGGTTGTAATTCCGCGTGGCCAGCCCCGTTGCGAGTGTGAATTGCTCGACGCCGCGCCGGCGTGTCGCGTCGTGAGTTTCACTGTCGCGGCCCAGCGACGGCAGATAATCAGTTGACCGGTGGCCCTTCCGGGTGCGGTTCTGTGCAGCTGCCCTGTCCCTGAACAACGACGAGCCGATGAACCTCACCCAGGACAATCTGGCCGATCTGACCGCCGGACCCACCGACGGTGCCACGTGCGCCGCCGGCCGATTACCGATGTCGACGGGTGGCTCGATGGACTGGACTACGACGTGCGTCCGGCACTGCGCGCACTCGGGAGCTGCTGGTCGGCGTCGCCGAGCGCGAGGGCGCCGAAAGCGCAGACCGGTTCACCGCCCGCTGCCTGGGTGCGGCGGATTGCGGGCACCTGCTCGATGAGGAACGCGTACTCAATCCGGTCTCGCGGCTGACCACTGCGCTGGTGCTGGCCCAATGGATCGAGGAGCACGAGCCCGTCTGCGAGATCGGCCCGGGCGGATAACACCAGCGGCAGCGATATTCGCGAAATCGTCCGTCGAGCCGTGCTGTCCGGTATCGACGGGAACGTCAGCACGGCGACGCTGCTGTCCGAGGTGGGCAACGGGCGGTACCGGGCTCAGCCGCCGGCCGGGATGTATCTCTGAGGGCAGACACCTCAGAGCTGGGCGAGCCGGGGCGCAAATCCGGTGGCTCGCAATGCAACTCCGGCTTCCCGCACGAGCTCATGAGCACTGCCGAGCAGCCCGTCGAGCACCAGCGACCGCTTGATGTGGCGGTGCAGCTGGTGTTCGGCGGTGAAGCCGATGCCGCCGAGCACCTGTTGGCAATGTCTGGAGACGGTCAGTGCGGCCTGGCCGGCGGCAGCCTTGGCCAGCAAGCACGCGAGCTCGTCGGGTTCGTCGGTGGCGGCCTGCACAGCGGCTTCGGCGCCGTCGAGGGCGACGAGCGCCTCGGCCAGGCGGTGCCGGACCGCCTGGAAAGACGCGATCGGCCTGCCGAACTGGACGCGGTCCAGCGCATGCCGGCGGGCCAGCGCCAACATCGCCCGGCCGGTGCCCACCAGCCACCAGCCCACCGCGCGCCGGCCCGCGGCCAGGGCCGCCGCGGGCACCGAATCAGCCTGGGCCACCCGATGTATCGGTAACTCGTCGTCCACCATTGACGTGGCCCGCTGGGTGCGTTCCCAGAGCACCCAGGAACCGCCGGCGAACGGCAGTGGCACCGTGCCGCCGCCGGTGCGCCCGGCGGCGTGCAGCACGACGTCGTTGAGGACCGGTGCGTGCGCGCCCGTCTCGCCGAGCAGCCGAAAGACCAATGGTATTGCGATGTCGGGGATTTCAGCGAGCATGTCGAGCCAGCCGAGGCCCGCCAACCCAGCGTCGAGCTGGCCGCCGGACGCGCCGGCCATCATCGTTCGCATCGTGTCGGCCAGTAGTCGCAGCGACTCCGAGTCGGTCGGCTCCACCGTCATTCCCTCCCGAGATCGAGCAACCGACGGGCGATGATGTTGCGCTGGATCTCGGCGGTACCGCCATAGATGGTCGCCGCGCGTGAGTACAGGTACTCCGATCGCCACGCTGTGTCGTCGAGCTCGAGTGTCCCGGGCAGCAGGTCGCGAACGGTGTCGTAGAGGCGTTGCTCGGCGGTTGCCAACAGCACCTTGTCAATCGAGGTCTCCGCCCCGAGGCGGGCGCCGCCGGCCAGTCGGTGCTGGGTGGCGCGGGAACGGCAGCGCAGCGTGTGCAACGCGAGATATGCCGCGCCAAGCGCAGATTCGTCAGGGTCGTCAGCTTCGGAGATCAGCGCGTCGAATCGGGAATACAGATAGGCGATCCGTTGCCAAAAGCACGTCGAGCGCTCATAGGGCAACAGGTCCATCGCGAGCCGCCAGCCGTCGCCGGGGCGGCCGAGCATCCGGCTGGCCGGGACCACCACGTCGTCGTAGTAGACCTCGCAGAATTCGTCGACGCCGTGCATGGTGAGCAGCGGGCGAATGGTGATGCCGGGCGTGTCCAGGTCGACCAGGAACGCGGTGAGTCCGTCATGCCCCGGTGCGGTCCGGGTGAGCAGGATGCACCGGATGGCGAACTGCGCGAAGCTGGTCCATACCTTCTGCCCGTTGACAATCCAGGCGTCCCCGTGGGGGGCGGCGCGGGTGGACAACGACGCCAGGTCGCTGCCCGATCCCGGCTCCGAAAAGCCCTGACACCAGTGCTCGCGACCGCTGAGCAGCCGCGGCACCAGCTGCGAAGCGAGTTCTGTTGGTGCGTAGTCGATCATCGTGGGCGCGAGTACCTCGACCATCGAGTACGGGCCCGGCTCGGCGAGGCGGCGGCCGACCACCTCCTCGCCGACGATCGCGCGCAGCAGCGCGGGCCCGCCCACTCCGCCGACGTCGACCGGCCAGCCGTAGCGCATCCAGCCGGCGTCGTACAACGCCCGGTGGACCCGCGCGAGCTGCTGCATCTGGCCCCGCAGCGAGTGGTCGGGTCCGGGCGTCAGATCGTGCTCGTCGAGCCACGCGCGCAGGTCGGCCCGGAACTGTTCGACATTCACGGGGCGGGACGCCCGACGGCGTGCGGGCGCCCGGAGTCATGCGCGCCGCTGCGCCGGATGAACGTCATCGCCCGGGTTTTCAGCCGCCAGCCGTCGGACGTGCGCAGGTAGGTGTCGCGGTAGTAGCCGATTCGCATGTCGTGGGTGGCGTGTTCGATGAAGCACAGCGGCTGGGTACCGGTCGCCGAATCACCGTCGAGTTCCACCTGCGCAGTTCCGGTGAGAAACAAGCCCTTTGGCGCCGCGGCCACCAATTCCGGAAACCTGTCGAGGTGGTAGGTGTCGCCGAAGGCGCTGTATGTCCCGTCGGGCGTGAAGACGCTCAGCAGTCCCTCGATGTCTTCCTGGGTGATGGTGACGGCATAGCGTGCCAGCAACTGCTGGATCTCGACGAGGTCGTCAGTTCTGCTGGACATAAACCTTGCCGCCTTTCATGACAAAGCTGACGTTGCGGGTAACGGTGATGTCTGCCAACGGGTTTCCCGGCACCGCAATGATGTCGGCCAGCTGCCCATCCGCGAGCCTGCCCCGGTCGGTGACGTTGATCAGCTCGGCGGCGGTCACCGTGGCCGCCCGCAGCACGTCCAGCGGCGGGATGCCCCACTCGACGAGGGTGACCAGCTCGTCGGCGTTGCGGCCGTGCGGTATCGCGGGTGCGTCGGTGCCGACGGCGATCTTCACGCCGGCCCGGTAAGCGGCCAGCATCGAGGTGCGCGCCCGCGGGAACATCTCGGCGGCCTTGGCCTGCAACGCGGGTGCGGCTTGGGAGACGTCCATCGCGTTGCCGTCGGCCAGGCGCCGGGTCGATACCAGAAAAGTGCCGTGCTCGACCATCGTCGCGATCGCCTTGTCGTCGACGAGGAAGCCGTGCTCGATGCAGTCGATGCCGGCCGCGACGGCGTGCCTGACGGCGTCGGCGCCATGCGTGTGCGCGGCGACCCGCAGCCCGCGGCGGTGCGCCTCGTCGACGATGGCGCGCAGCTCTTCGTCGGAATAGTGTTGCGCGCCAGGAGGTCCCGTCAATGACATCACTCCGCCGGAGCAACAGACCTTGATCAGCTGAGCGCCGTGCTTGATCTGGTAGCGCACCGCTTTGCGGATCTCGTCAATGCCGTTGGCAATGCCTTCCTCGACGGTCAGGTCCAGCACGTGCGGCGCGAAGGCCGCGAACATGGTGGGGTCGAGATGGCCCCCGGTCGGTGTAATGGCATGGCCGGCAGGAACAATCCGTGGTCCGTCGATCCAGCCCGCATCGATGGCCCTGCCCAGCGCGACATCGAGCAGGTACCCGCCGGTCTTGACGAACAGGCCAAGGTTGCGCACTGTGGTGAAGCCGGCGCGCAGTGTGCGGCGGGCGTTGCCGACCGCGCGCAACACCCGCGTCGGCGGGTCGTCCTGGACCTGGGACAGCCCGGGCTTCTCACCGCGCCCGCCCATCAGCAGATTGACTTCCATGTCCATCAGCCCGGGCAGCAGGATCTGGTCTCCCAGATCGATCACTTCACCCTCGGCAGCGCCGCCGATGCCGACGATCCGGTCGCCGTCGACCCGCACGACGCCAGGCCGGACGATCTCGCCGGCATCAATGTCGAGCAGCCCGGCGGCCTTGACCGTAATCACCTGTCAGATCACCGGCTCCTTGATCAGCTCCACCCAGGCCGCGCCGCTGTCGGGTACCCGCGGCTGCTTCCAGGCCTCCACCGGAAACGACACCATGATCAGCGACTGCATCACGTGCATCAGCGTCCGTGCGTCCTCGGGCAGATCGTCGAGCGGATACTTGTCACAGTAGGCGATCGCGTCGTTCAGGCGGGGGAATGCCGCGTCGTAGAAGGCCTGCATCTCCGACATGGAAGAGGCCAACCGCTTGGCGTAGCGCTCGGGCTCGGTGGCCAGGTCCCAGTCCAGATACGGTTCCAGATCGGCGAATTCAGCGGGCAGCTTGCTTGGCGTGGCCATTGTTGCGGTACTCCTTGACGTATTCTCCGGTCATCTTGTGCAGATGACGGAGCAGGATTTCCTGATCGCACAGGGGAAAGTCGGTGACCACCCTGGTGCCGATCATGGTCTGGGTGGCTTCCAGGGTGTTGGCGTCCTGCAGCGCGTATTCCTTGAACGTGACGGCGGCCAGCTCTTGGGCCAGCCGCTCCCGCGTGTTTCGCGGTGGCACGAAGTACAGGCTGGTCTCGAAGATGTGCTTGTCCACCGCGGTCGGCCAGTAGTGGTAGGTGAGATACCAGCCGGGCGCCCAGATCAGCAGCATGAAGTTCGGGAAGAACAGAAACGAGTCGATGCCCCACTGCTTTGCCTTACACGGGTTGATGCCCGGCGGTAGCTCAACGAGCTGATCGATCACGTCGGGACGGTCCCAGGGGCCGAACAGTCCACTGCGCAATACCCGGTCCATGGGCTTGACCATGCTCAGGTCGGCGGGTGGCGACTGGCCGCCCCAGACCGAGATCATCGCGTGCGGGCCGGTCAGCTCATAGTGCAGCGCCTCGAAGCCGTACTTCATCATCTTGGCGGCTTCATCCTTGGTGTACTGGCCCTGGTGCAGTACCGGTGCGTGATAGAACTCCGCGAACGCGTCGATGAACAACTTCCAGTTGCTGCCCACTTCGGCCTTGTACGAATACACCTCGGTCATCTCGTGAAAGGGGTATCCCTCGAGGCCCTTGGCCATCGGGCCCAGGTATTCGGTAAGCGGTGCCGCGTTTGGGTCGAGGTTGACGAAGACGAACCCCTCCCACATTTCGCAGCGCACCGGCTTGAGGCCGTACTGGCTCTTGTCGACGTCGAAGAACTCGTCCTCCTGTTGAATGAAGGTCAGCTCGCCGTCGAGGCTGTAACGCCAGGCGTGGTATTTGCAGGTGAACTGCCGACAGGTGCCCGCGGTCTCTTCGTGCGGAAAGTCGTTCCATACCAGCTTGTTTCCACGGTGGCGGCAGATGTTGTGGAAGGCCCGGATCACGCCGTCCTTGCCTTTGACGACGATCACCGACATGCCGGCACCGGCCGACGGCAGCTCCTTGGTGAAGTAACTGCCGGTGCGGGGCAGGCGTTCGACCCGGCCGACGTTGAGCCAGGTGCGCCGGAAGATTGCCTGCTGTTCGTCGGCGAAATACTGCGGGTCGATCGAATCGGTGTAATCGACCGGTGCGGTGCCCAATTCGGGATAGTTTTGCGTCCAGCTTCCCGCGGCTGGTTTGGTGAAGTGCGGCAAGGTACTACCTCTCTTGTTTCGAGTCTTGTTTCGAGTCTTGTTCGAGCTCGACGCCAAAAGTGTTGAAAGCCATGGCCAGTAGCGCGTAGCAGCCGACCGTGAACACGTAGTCCATTCGCTGGCGGTCGTCGAGGCGTTCGCCGAGAGCGGCCCAGGTCTCGTCGGACAACTCCGACTGCTCGTTGAGCTCGTCGACCCCGGCGAGCACCGCGCGTTCGAAGTCGTCGGCGGCTTCACCCCTGCGGACCGCGGCCACCTCGGCCTCTCCGATCCCGGCCTTTCGGGCCAGCGCCACGTGGTGGGTCCACTCGTAGGCGCAGCCGCGACGATGCGCAATCCGCAGGATGGCCAGTTCGCGGACCCGGGGCGGCAATGTGGAGGCGAACAACAGGTGGATGTTGAACCGCAGGAACGCCTTGGCCAGCGCAGGGTGACGGGCGAACGTCGACAACGCGTTGCCGGCGTCACCCGGGTTGCAGCGATCCGGGGGCAACATGCCCGAGAGCGACCGCCGGACAGCGTCGTCCCACTGGTCGGCCGGCAGCGGCGACAGACGCATCCGACAGCCTCCTCTCGGCGCGTTGTGCCGATCCTCTCTTATGCGGAGAATCAGATTCTCATTTCTAACTAATAGACTTGCATGATTCGTTTCCCCGGTCAATGCCGGGGCGTCTGAGCTTCGCTGCGCCCGACCGCGCAGCTGCCCTGAATGTTGATTCTCGCTTCGCGAGAAGATAGTTTCCAACAGTAGAGAGCTTGGAGGCAGTGGCGGCTCGCCGATGCCGGCTCGGTGGCCGCGCGTGGAAATACTCGATGGACCCAAGGGAGAGGGATACGGCCATGAACAAAGAGGACATGATCCTGATCAGCGTCGACGACCACACCGTCGAGCCGCCGAACATGTTCAAGAACCACCTGGCGTCGAGATACCTCGACGACGCGCCGCGGCTGGTGCACAACCCCGACGGCTCGGACATGTGGAAGTTTCGCGACACCGTCATCCCCAACGTGGCGCTCAACGCGGTGGCCGGCCGGCCCAAGGAAGAGTACGGGATCGAGCCCACCGGTCTGGATGAGATCCGGCCGGGCTGCTACAACGTCGACGAACGCATCAAGGACATGAACGCCGGAGGCATCCTGGCTTCGATCTGCTTCCCGTCGTTCCCGGGCTTTGCCGGGCGCCTGTTCGCCACCGACGATCCCGACTTCTCGGTGGCGCTGGTGCAGGCCTACAACGACTGGCACATCGACGAATGGTGCGGGGCCTACCCCGCGCGGTTCATTCCGATGGCGCTGCCGGTGATCTGGGATGCCGAGGCGTGTGCGGCGGAGGTGCGGCGGGTGTCGAAGAAGGGGGTGCACGCGCTGACCTTCACCGAGAATCCGGCGGCGATGGGTTACCCCAGCTTCCACAACGAGTATTGGAATCCGCTGTGGAAGGCGTTGTGTGACACCAATACCGTGATGAACATCCACATCGGATCGTCGGGCAGGCTGGCCATCACCGCGCCCGACGCGCCGATGGACGTGATGATCACGCTGCAGCCGATGAACATCGTGCAGGCCGCCGCGGACCTGCTGTGGTCGCGGCCGATCAAGGAGTTCCCGGATCTGAAGATCGCGCTCTCGGAGGGCGGCACCGGGTGGATCCCCTACTTCCTGGAGCGCGCCGACCGCACCTACGAGATGCACTCCACCTGGACGCACCAGAACTTTGGCGGCAAGCTGCCGTCCGATGTGTTCCGCGACCACTTCCTCACCTGCTTCATCAGCGACAAGGTGGGTGTCAAACTGCGCAACATGATCGGCATCGACAACATCGCCTGGGAGGCTGACTACCCGCACAGCGACTCGATGTGGCCGGGCGCACCCGAAGAGCTGTGGGATGTATTGTCGCTCAACGATGTTCCGGATGATGAGATCAACAAGATCACCCACCAGAACGCGATGCGCTGGTACTCGTTCGACCCGTTCACCCATGTTCCCCGGGAGCAGGCCACGGTCGGGGCACTGCGTAAGGCTGCCGAGGGACACGACGTGTCCATTCGCGCGCTCAGCCACCACAAGGACACCCGGGCGGGTTCGTCGTTCGCGGAGTTTGCCGCCAGCGCGAAAGAGCTCACCGGCAATAAGGACTGAGGCGCCACATGGTGGCGAGCAGACGCAAAAGCGCCGACACGCTCGGCGTGTCGGGCGCTTTTGCGTCTGTTCGCGCCGGAAGGTGAGCGGCATGGATTTCGAACTGACCGAAGACCAGGAGTTGATTCGCCGCTCGGTCGCGGAGTTGGCGCGCAAGTTCGACGACCACTACTGGATGGAAAAGGATCAGGCGCACGAGTTTCCGACCGCGTTCTATCAGGCCATAGCTCAGGGCGGCTGGCTGGGGATGACCATTCCTACCGAGTACGGCGGGCACGGCCTGGGAATCACCGAAGCCACGATCCTGCTGGAGGAGGTCGCCAAGTCCGGCGGCGCTATGAATGCCGCCAGCTCGATCCACTTGTCGATCTTCGGCATGCAACCCGTGGTGGTGCACGGCTCCGACGAACTCAAGGCGCGCACATTGCCCAGCGTCGCCACCGGTGAGGTGCATGTCTGCTTCGGCGTGACCGAACCCGGTGCCGGGCTGGACACCTCACGCATCACCACGTTCGCCAAGCGCGACGGCGACCGCTATGTCGTCAACGGCCGCAAGGTGTGGATCTCCAAAGCGATGGAGTCGGACAAGATCCTGTTGCTGACCCGCACGGAGTCGCTCGACGACGTCGAAAGACGAGGCGCCAAGAAGACCGAAGGGATGACGCTGTTTCTCACCGACCTCGACCGTGGCCGGGTCGACATCCGGCCTATCCGCAAGATGGGCCGCAACGCCGTCAGTTCCAACGAATTGTTCATCGACAACCTCGAAGTACCGGTCGAAGACCGGATTGGCGAGGAAGGCAAGGGATTTCACTATATCCTCGACGGCTTGAACCCGGAGCGGATGCTGATTGCCGCCGAAGCGCTGGGTATCGGCAGAGTCGCCTTGGACAAGGCGGTCAAGTATGCCACGGACCGCGAGGTGTTCGGCCGGCCGATCGGCATGAACCAGGGCATCCAATTCCCGCTGGCGGATTCGCTGGCCCGCCTGGACGCCGCGGAGCTGATGTTACGCAAGGCAACGTGGCTCTACGACAACGGCAAACCGTGTGGGCGCGAAGCGAATACCGCCAAGTACCTATGCGCCGATGCCGGATTTGCCGCCGCGGACCGGGCATTACAAACCCACGGCGGCATGGGTTACGCGGAGGAATATCACGTCGCGCGCTACTTCCGCGAGGCCCGGCTGATGAAGATCGCACCGATCAGCCAGGAGATGATCCTGAATTTCCTTGGAACGTATGCGCTCAAGCTGCCTAAAAGTTACTGAGCGCTATTTTCCCAGCCGCGGCAGCGCCTCCATCCCCTGGCGCCAGGACGGCAACTGCGCCGCCACCGTCGAAGCGCCCCAGTGATATCCGGCCATCGCCGTCACATCCGTAGCCCAGCCCACATCTCCTCGTAGATGCCCTCGGCAGCCGCGATCGCCGGGGCGTTCTGCCCAAAGAAGTTCGACAACACCAGCTGTATGAACGCATTGCGGTTGGCGGTCACCGCGGCGGGATGAACCGTCGCCGCTCGCGCCGTTTCGAACGCGCTGGCCACCGCCTTGGCCTGAGCCGAGGCGGTCGCGGCCCGCGCCGCGGCCGCGCTCAACCACCCCACATACGGAGCCGCGGCCGCCGTCATCGCCGCCGCCGGTCCCTGCCACGCCTGACCCGGCCCCCCTGTTAGGCCCGAGGTCATCGACGCAAAGGATTCCGCTGCTGAACCCAACTGCGCGGCAACCCCGTCCCAGGCCATGGACGCCTGCAACATTGGCGCCGAAACCGACACCGGCAAACATCCGCCCAGAATTGATCTCGGGCGGCAACACCGAAAAGTTCACGCTCACATCCCCCCGTCGCTTGTCTGGCTAGGCTGAATCGTCCCGGGTTTCGTGCGCACTTCCTTTCTTGGGAAGGATGGCACGATGCCAAGCAAGTACGACGAGAACACCAAGGCCAAGGCGGTCCGATTGGTCCGTGAGCATGCCGACGACTACGACT
>NZ_UPHQ01000249.1 GCF_900566055.1 Mycobacterium innocens | reverse complement strand
CCCGAGGCTCCCGCGTCCGACTAAACCACGGGCTCTCGCACACCAAGGACACTTCGACGTCGCCCGGGCGACCCACGCACAATTTTCACCTGCTGTGTGCGGCCCCGCCAGGGGCCAGCGGGACTAAACCCAAATCAAGATCAAAAATTTAACCTGGTACACACCCCGCGGGTCCAACGGTGGATTCAGGCTAAACCACGAAGTCGAAGAATCACACGATGGCCTGCTACGCCGCGTCGGTGGATTTGACCCAAGGTCTTGGCCTTGCCTGGGAGTGGATCTAATATTCACTCCGTGACGCTGACAGGAGGTCGTTTCACAGCTCGACAATCCTAGCTACGTCTTAGCTTGCCCTCCGGAGGTGTCGAACCATGAGCCATACGATCGAGAAGACTTTTAGGTTCGATGCGGGCCATCGTTCTCTGGGCTTCAACTACAAAAAAGAAGAAACCATCCACGGCCATACCTGGCAGCTAAGACTGATCCTTGAATATGCGGACCAGCTGGATGATATGAAGACCGTTTTCGATACCAATGAGCTGGCCGTCATAGTCGAGCCGATAATAAGCGACCTGGACCATTCTTTCATAATCTGGGACCAAGACCCGATATACGACGACTTCCTCAAGGTCTGTGAGCTGGCGGACGTTGCGGACAAGGTGTATACGGTCGATTTCAACCCCACCATCGAGGGCCTCGTCGAGCACATCTATGAAAGGGTGAATAGCCAGCTCAGGCTTTCGGGCTGCGTCTTGAGGCGGGTGGAACTCCAATGCGCGTCGACACTCAAAGCCAGCTACGGACTCAATTAGTCAGGTCGTGCGTCGATCACAGCCAGGGAGTAGCTCATGCCGTATACGATAAAACAAACCATCCGTCTGGAAATGGGTCACCGCACCTGGACCCATGACATGCGTACCAGCAGAGGCGGTAGTGAACTTTACACTCCCGAATTGGTGGCCAACAAATGCGCCAACCTGCACGGACATACGATCTTTGTCTCGGTGACCCTCACCGGAGACAGTCTTGACGAGCAATACTTCCTCCTGGACACCGATCTACTCGAGAATGCATTCCGGCCGATCCTCGACGAGGTCGACCACGCGTTCGTGGTGGACAGGAAGGACCCGCTGTACGAGGACATCGCCGCGGTGGCCCGCAAGGGCGGGCTGAAATTGTGCACGGTGGACTTTTCGCCCACCTTCGAAGCGCTGGTACGGCACTTCTACGATCGCCTGCAATCGGTCATTCAGGAAAAGGGGTTGGCCGACCAGCTCCGAATCAAAGAAATGAAGGTTCTTGGCGAGCAGACGGTCGAGGCCACGTACTGCGGGGAGTAGCCTCGGCGCGCCTGGGACGTGGCGCGGCAGCCGCCGCCGGTAGAGTTGGGCCCGAGCAATCGGATCTGAGGAGGAGCGCCGGTGGCGCGGGTGGTCGTGCATGTCATGCCCAAGGCGGAGATTCTCGATCCGCAGGGCCAGGCAATCGTTGGCGCGCTGGGCCGGCTCGGTCATGCCGGAATATCGGATGTCCGGCAGGGCAAGAGGTTTGAGCTCGAGGTCGACGATTCCATCGACGACGCCACGCTGGCCGAAATCGCCGAATCGCTGCTGGCGAACACGGTCATCGAGGATTGGACGATCAGCCGGGACCCGCAGTGACAGCTCGGATCGGGGTCATCACGTTTCCGGGCACCCTCGACGACGTGGACGCCGCGCGCGCGGTACGGCAGGTGGGCGCCGAGGCGGTGAGCCTCTGGCACGCGGATGCCGACCTCAAGGAAGTCGACGCGGTCGTAGTTCCCGGCGGCTTCTCCTACGGCGATTATCTGCGCGCGGGTGCGATCGCCAGTTTCGCACCGGTGATGGGCGAAGTGGTGGCCGCTGCTGCGGGCGGTATGCCGGTTTTGGGTATTTGCAACGGATTTCAGGTGCTGTGTGAGGCCGGGTTGCTGCCCGGCGCCCTCACCCGCAATGTGGGGTTGCACTTCGTCTGCCGTGACGCGTGGCTGCGGGTCGCGTCGACGGCGACGGCCTGGACATCGCGTTTCGAACCGGATGCCGACGTGCTGGTGCCGCTGAAGTCCGGTGAAGGCCGTTATGTGGCACCCGAGGCGGTGCTGGACGAATTGGAAGGTGAGGGGCGGGTGGTGTTTCGGTACCACGACAACGTCAACGGCTCACTGCGCGACATTGCCGGCATCAGCTCGGCCAGCGGTCGGGTGGTCGGGTTGATGCCCCACCCTGAACACGCGATCGAGGCGTTGACCGGTCCGTCCGACGACGGTCTGGGCCTGTTCTATTCGGTGCTGGACGCGGTGCTGGTGGCCTGACGCCGACGCTGAGATGCCGGCGCGCACATGACGCCCGAACCTGTTGTCGTGCATAGTGATTTGGTAATGCGACACATGCCGGCGAACCCGAGCACGCACCGCGGGTATTGGGTCACTCGCGCGACGGCGACATCGACGCCAGCGCGGAGAACGCCCGGGTGGACATCGCGCTGACGTCGGTCTCGGGAACACGGCCGCGGTTGCAGCAACCAGGCGGCACCCCGTTGGCCCAACTGGTTGCACCCGCGGCGGCGCGTGCATCAAGCCCCGGGGCAGGAGATACCTCGCCACCGGATATGCGTCCGCGCTGGCACACCGCCCGGCTCGGGCGACGATCAACACCACTTCGGTTGTTGGTCCAGTGGTCTCGAATGGTCGTGGTACGGCCGCCGCTATACACGTTGCGTTGGGATAGCCGGCCCTGGCGGCAAATGCAAGGTCGCGATTCCGATTTGCCCTGGCTGTCGCGGTGCTATGGCCGTCACTAAGCCTGGTACGCATTGGGATTGCCGAGCCATCGCTGTCGGAGTTGTGGCAGGGTTCCGTTCGCCTCGAGCGCGGACTGTGCGGTGGTGATCCGCTCGAGAAGCTCGTGGTCCGTTTTAGGGACCGCGATCGCGATCTTTTCTACCGATATGCCGGTACGCTGGACGACCTCCACACCTTGCACCGGCTTGACCAGCTCGGTCAGCACCGGGGCCAGCTTCATGAAGGCGTCGCAGCCGCCAGTGGTCAAGTCGGTTATCGCTGAACGGACGGCGCCGTAGTCGTAGACCCGCACGGCGCCGGCTCGACCTTCGGCGACAAGGCGATTGGCGATTGGCTGGCTGGTGTTGCCCTGCTGGACGCCGATTGTCAGTCCAGACAGGTCGTCAATGGAGTGCACGTTGGGCAGCCGGGCGGTGTCGACGGCCAGTGACTGCCCCGAGATCAGGTATGGCGCAACGAATGCCGCTTGCTTCTCACGTTCGGGTGTCACCGTGGTTCCGGCCGCGACACAGTCGTAGTCACCGCTGTTGAGCGCACCGAAGATGCCGTTGAAGTCGGCGCCGTCGTAGCGAATGAAGCTGGCTTCAGCGCCGAGGGCTCGGGCAATCTCGGTCATCAGGTCGATGTCGAAACCGCCACCTGTGGGCATGCCGTTGAAGGGCGGATCAGGAAACGCCGCTCCCACCCGTAGGGTTCGCTTATCGTCGGGCGGCCTGCCCGCGACATCGCATGCCGCCAATCCGGCGGCGGCCGCCACGGCCACGCCGGCAACCACAAGCTGTCGCCTCCGAATCGACACCAATGCATCTCCATACCCGTAACGACTGTGACTCGCGACCGTCGGCTGCACCGGCAGCTCCGTATCGGTCGACAACCTTGGCTTGCAGGATACGTCGTGTTCATGCCGGATCCAGATCTCTGTGGCGCTACCTGGATCGCCGTGCTGCTGACCGGATGGTCGACCTCATCGCCGTGGTTGGTGGCGTTGACCACTCCATCCACCGCGTGATGGTCAGGACCGATTGGCAACGTCGGGAGTCGGATATTGAGATCGACGCGAGCTGAAAGGCTTTCGTCTACGCGACCGGCAGAAGCCAGCAGCTTCCGATCCGGCGTTCGCGAGATTGCGTCGGTAAGGAGAACGCTCAGTCCAGACGCGTTGGGCGACCGCGTTTCCGTGGGACTTCGGCGCACCGGCGCGTGTCCGTTCACCGGAAACCGACGCGCTGGCCACCGCACGAGCCATTGCACACCGACTCGCAGCCGAGGTGCCCGAATGCCAGGCCGGTATCGGTGTGGCTGCCGGAATAGTCCTGGCCGGCAACATAGGTGCTTACGAACGATTCGAATACACCGTCATCGGCGAGCCAGTCAACATCGCTGCTCGACTGTGTGAATTGGCAAAGACGGAGCCGCACGGCATCCTTGCTTCAGCCCCAACCGTGCAGGCCGGTGACGCCTACGAACAGACGATGTGGGAGCCGGGCAGGCAAGTAGTGCTGCGCGGCCATGGCAAGCGGACCAGATTGGCCAGTCCAAGGCCGGCGCCGCACCGTGTGGATAACAGCGCTATGTGCGCGAGCCAACCGAAGATAGACGGATCATCGCAATAATTACCAAGTCCCGCGATCCACGAGCCTCACCCGGCATCGAGCAGCAACGGCGCTGTGGGTTGCGGCAACCCGGCAACCGACGTCAACTCGCCGAACAGATCCACCGCGGCGTCCAGGGCGCGGTCGACGGTATCTGCGAATTCGTTGAACCGGACGAGACCTGGAATCCATTGGGAATTGCAGGCGGTGACGCCGACGCGCTGCGGATCGGAAGACCCGTGCACGTTTGCGGTCACTGCGTGATTCCGGGTGTTCCACCGGTCTGCGAACCGTGCCAGCCGGGCCCGGTCCGTGGCGGGGAAAAAGTATGCGGGAGTGACCCGGATGGTGAATACGTCCGGATGCTCGAGCGAGATCTCCAGGTGGACGTGCAATCTTCGTGGGTAAGCGTTTGCGACGAAGAAGAACTCACCGTCATGCCGGCCGCGGAAGTACCGCTTTCCGCGGCTGTACAGATAGCGTTCGATCACGTTAGCGGACAGTGGTTCACCCAGCGGCGACGACGTCATGATGCCCATGTTGACGCGGCTTGGTACGGAAATCCTTTGAATCAGGGAAGGCGGTTGCGAAGAATCAGTTGAGAATTCGCTGAGCGGCGCGGACACCGCTCGTCCGCGGACCCAACCAGCCGACGGTAAAAGCACCCGCTAACTTTCGTGGCAAAAATCGATCGAAGATACCCCCTGCTGCGGAGCAACAACTAACGCCGATTAACGGGACAATAGGCGCCACGAGGGCCGCACCGTCCGGCACTGGGCGATCCGGTCCGCTGCAAGGACGGGCCGCAGGCGACTGGGCGCTCGAGGGGCGGTGCCGTGGGTCGAGTTGCATTCTCCCCCAGACAATGTCGGAGGTCACATTCACACCTTTGCGGGGACCAGTGACAACGGTTAGACAATCACCCCCTACGTGCGATGAGTGCGGGACAAGCACCGGCTCCTTGCCGGCGCGCCACCGCTTCCCGGCGAGGGCCGGCCCACAGTTCGTCGTCGTCGGCGACTTGAGCGTGAAAGTCGCTGGACTCCAAGGCATTCAGCACTGCTCGCGCGACCCGCGCGTACCATTGGGCGACGTCGGCGGGGTAGTCGGGGTAGCTGCCGTTTTCCCGCAGGATGCGGCCCTCCGCCGTGGCAATGTCGGTGACGCCGTCGAAATCGCGCCGGTAGGGTTTGCCCAGCCGCGCCGCCGTCGTCGCGTCGATGGTGGCGTCCAGCTTGACCCATCGGTTGCCGATATAGGCTTCGCCGAGGGAGTGCCACGGCAACGGCCTGCCGGATTTGCCTCCCCACAGGGCACGGACCTCCGGGGCGAGAAACTCCTTGTCCGGCGAGCTCAATGTCTGGAAGGCGATGCGGGCCGGCACGCCCACCGCTCGGCATAGGGCGACGAACATGCTCGCCTTTCCCATGCAGAAGGCGACACCGTGGCGGAGCGCGTCGCTGGCCCGGTGTTCGCCCCGGGCGAGGTAGCGGAATGCCGCAAGGATGTCGTAGGGCAGATCACGCACGTAGTGATAGATGCGTCCGACCCGCTCGATATCTGATGCGGCGCCGGGCGCCAGCGCAGTTGCCCTCGCCCGGACCAGCGGATGGTCGGCGTCGATGTAGTCGGTCGACACCAGGAACCGCCCCATATCGCGGGCAACAGTCATGAAGCCGGGACCCCCGATTTGAGCAACGGGATGATGTCGCGACCGATGGCGTGCAGATAATCGGACTCCACCACCCGCGGAACCGTGAAGAGGAAGTGGGTGACCCCGCCGTCCAGGTACTCGCGGATGCGCTCCGCGCAGCGATCCGGGTGCCCGACGATGAGGCCGGACTCCGGAATAGAGGCGAACTCCAAGCGAATTCGCGCCTCGTCCGCGGCGGAATCGGTCGGTGCCAGCAGCACCGTCACCGACAGCTGCAGACTGGCCGGGTCACGGCCGGCCGACTCGCAGCCCCGGGTCAGGAAGCCCCGGCGTTGGGCCACCTGCTGCGGTGACCACCACCGCACGTTCAGACCTTGCGCCAGCTTGGCCGCGATGCGGTGTACGCGGTCCCCTTCACCCCCGATCCACAACGGCGGGTGGGGCCGCTGGATGGGAGGCGGATCGCAGATCGCGCCGTTCAACGTGTAGAACCGGCCGGCAAAGGTGGGGTTCGGCTCGGTCCAGACCGTCCGGATCACTTCCAGGGCTTCGGCCAGTGCGGAGACTCGGTCACCCACGGGCGGAAACGGAATGCCGTAGGCCTCGAACTCGCGCTGAAACCAGCCTGCGCCCAGCCCCAGATCGAGGCGTCCCTCGGAGATCACGTCGAGAGTGGCGGCCATTTTGGCCAGCACCGAGGGATGGCGATACGAGTTGCACAGCACACTGGTGCCCAAGCGCAGCCGGGTGGTGTCGCGAGCCAGCGCCGTCAATGCCGTCCAGCCTTCCAGCAGGGGAAGCGATGTCGGCCGTGGGTCCCGGCCGGTTTCACCGGACCGGCTGCCGATGCCGGCGTCTTTGACGTAGTCGTCCGGGCTGACGGTCAGGAAGTGATCGCAGAGCCAGATGGAGTCGAAGCCGTAGTGCTCTGCGGCCCGCGAGACGGTGACCATATCGGGGTAGCTGCAGACCGCCAGCCCGTTGACCGTCAGCGCCAGGACAAGTCCGAAGTGGGGGTCATTCGATCCGGCAATGTTCATGTGAATTCCGACCTTTCGATGATTCCGGCGCCCGGCTCGGGCAGCGTTCGCGGCAGTGTGACGGAGAACCGGTACCGATCGGGGCGGTAGTGGAACACCACCACCTCGAGCGCTTGGCCGTCTTCGCCGTAGCTGGTGCGGTCGAGCACCAGCACCGGTGCGCCCACCGGCAGCTCCAACGCCGCGGCCACTTCGGCGGATGCGGCGGCCGCCGATATGTCGTGGGTGGCCTTGGCAATCCGGATGCCCAGTCGTTGTTCCCACATCGTGTACGTGGTTTCGGTATCGAGGGCACCGGATAGCAGTGGTTCCACAGCATCGCCCACACTCGGCGGTAGGTAGGCGGTGACCAGCGCCAAGGGTTCGTCGCCCGCGCTGAAGCGCCGGCGAACACACAAGACCTCCGGCAATGCCAGTGCCGCGGCTATCGGTTGCGGTGGCGTGCACACGCTTTGGGACAACACCTGCACTCGCGGGGTGACACCGGAGCTCAGTAGCACTTCGGTGATCGTGCGCACCCCCGAACCGAGTTCTTGCCTGACCGGATCGGCGACGAAGGTGCCCAGTCCCTGCCGACGGACCAGCCACCCCTGACGTTCGAGGATCCCCACCGCGGACCGCACCGTCACCCGGCTCAGCCCCGACTTGTCGATCAGCTCCCGTTCGCTGGGCAGCCGCCCACCGCTGGGCAGCCGTTGTTTGATGATCTGCGTCTTGAGTGCCTCGGCAAGCTGAGCGCTCGCCGGCACACTGCCGCGCGATATCCGGAACTCGGCGACATCCAGGTCCAGCTTGACACTCGTCATAAGACGTATTAGAACGTCTTATAGCGTCGGCCGTCAAGGGCTGACGGCTCACCTGCCCGGAAGGTCGTCACATGTCGTCGTCAATCGCGGTCATCGCCCGGTTCACCCCCCGCCCGGAATCGAGGGACGCGCTGCGTGTCCTGCTGGCCGGGATGACCGGGCCCACCCGCGCCGAAGACGGGTGCCGAACCTATGACCTCTACGAGAGCGCCGACGGCGCCGAGCTGGTGCTGTTCGAGCGTTATCGCGACCGCAGCGCGCTCGACGAGCACCGGGGCTCCGCGCATTATCGGGGTTACCGCGAACAGCTGCCCGCCCTACTGAGTGAGCCGATCGCGGTCACCGTGCTCAGCCCACTCGACCAGGCGGCCGGATCAGAGCGGATACAGCGCCGGTAGGTTGACCACGACCGGCTCCTGGGTGCTGCGAGCGATGACCACCTCCGCGGGCGTGGTCGGGTCGGGGTTCTCTTCCCGGTGCGGCAGATACGCCGGGATGAAGATGTAATCACCGGGCTGGGTCGAGATGCGCACTTCCTGGACGCCATCGTGAAACACGAACTCGGGGTGGCCACTTCGTACATAAATTGCGGTTTCGGAGTCGCCGTGGTGATGGTTGGCCGACGCCGTTTCGGGCGAGACGTGCGTCTCGCCCATCCACAGCTTCTCGGCGCCGACGGAACGCCCGCTGAGCGCGGCATATCGCCGCATTCCCTCTGATTGTGCTGTGTCGGAACTGATTTCGGATGATCTGACGTGGTGTACCCGGTTGCGCGCGGCCGCGCCCGGTGTTGCGTCGCTGTGAAATTCCGGGTGAAATGCGTCCGAGGTCACCATGAGCACTCCCTTGCCCGTTCCTGCCCGACCACCGCGACGCGCAGTTCCGACAAACTGCAAGGGTCCGGGACGCTCTGCCCGACCGGGCGGGCGCCGAGCACCACGTCGCCGTGGGAATCGTCGGGCATCTCCCAGTCCTTTCGCCGGCCCTTGTGTCGACGCTACCCCTCCAGCAACCACACTCGTCGCGAATTGATGCCAGATCGGCACGCCGGCAACAGGTTTGCAGATTTGCCGATTATCGGCGCCCGGCGAGACTAAGTTTGGTGGATCCACTCCTGGCGAGTAGAGGAGTCATGATGTCGCCGAGTTTTGCGTTGTTGCCGCCGGAAGTCAATTCGGCACTGATGTTCGCCGGCCCGGGCCCGGCGCCGTTGCTGACGGCGGCCGGCGCCTGGGATGCGCTGGCCGAGGAGCTGAGCCTGTCGGCGGCCTCGTTCTCTGCGGTGACGGCGGGCCTGACCGCCGGATCGTGGCAGGGTCCGGCGGCGGCGGCGATGGCGGCCGCGGCGGCCCCGTACGCGGCGTGGCTTGACGCAACGGCGGCGCAGGCCGCCGGGGTGGCAGGTGGTGCCCGAGCGGTCGCCGGGGTGTTCGAGGCGGCGCAGGCCGCCATCGTCCACCCCGCGGCGGTGGCGGCCAATCGCTCTCGAGTGCTGTCGTTGGTGTTGTCGAACCTGTTCGGGCAGAATTTCCCGGCGATTGCGGCCTTCGAAGGCGCCTATGAGGAGATGTGGGCCCAGGATGTGGGCGTGATGGCCGGCTACCACGCCGGTGCCTCGGCGGCAGCCGCGCAGCTGACGTCCTGGCAGCGGTCGCTGTCCAGCGCACTGGGGCTCCCGCAGAACATCGGCGTCGGCAACAACGGCAGCGGCAACGTGGGCAACGGAAACCACGGTGACGCCAACGTGGGCAATGGAAACATCGGCAATTCCAATGTGGGCAGCGGCAACACCGGTAGCTCCAACCTGGGCAGCGGCAATACCGGCAGTTCCAACCTGGGCGGCGGCAATCGCGGCGACAGCAACGTGGGCGGCGGCAACTCGGGCACCAGCAACGTCGGCGGCGGCAACAGCGGCACCCAGAATGTGGGCTTCGGCAACGAAGGAAACGGGAATATTGGCGGGGGCAACAAGGGCGATGGGAATGTCGGTTTCGGCAACGTGGGCCCTACGAACAGCCCCGCGCACAACAACATCGGTAGTGGAAACACCGGCAGCTTCAACCGGGGTTCGGGCAATACCGGGGATTCGAACTGGGGCTTCGGCAACACCGGCAATGGCAATATCGGCTTCGGCAACACCGGGAACGGGAACATTGGCTTCGGGCTCACCGGAGACAATCAGATCGGTATCGGTGGGCTCAACACGGGAAGCGAAAATATCGGGTTCGGCAATTCGGGCACCGGAAACATCGGCTTTTTCAATTCCGGCACCAACAACGTCGGCTTCTTCAACTCGGGCTTTGCCAACGTCGGCTTTGAGATATCGGGGACAAACAATACCGGCTTTCAAACCACGGGCGGCACCGTCACCGGTTTCTGGAATACCGGGCTGCAAGATACCGGCTTCGGCAACACCGCCGGGGAAGCCACCGGTGCGTTTAACTCCGGCCGCAACGCCACGGGTTTCTTCAACTCGGCGAACGAGAATACGGGCATGTTCAACTCGGGCCGGGGGAACACCGGCTTTTTCAACTCGGGTGAGCGCAACACCGGCTTCTTCAATGCCGGCGCCACAAACACCGGGTTCGGCAATTCGGGCAATATCAACACCGGTGGCTTCAACTCCGGCAACCTGAACACGGCCGTCGGGCAGGTGGGCGACGGGCCCGGCCAGAGTTCCGGCTTCGGAAATCTGGGCACCGGCACCTCGGGCTTTTTCAACCAGGGCGACGATACCTCAGGTTTCACCAACGCCGCGGAGAAGTCGTCTGGCGCGCGTAACTTGGGGCCGTTAGGTTCCGGCTTCAACAACTTCGGCTTCGGCGGCTCGGGCTTCTATAACTCAAGCGATAGAGGTTCGGGCTTCTTCAATGGTGTCAACAATGGCGTGGGATTCCAGAACTCGGGCGTCTTCAACATCGGTATCCGCAACTCGGGCGTCGGAAACATCAGTGAATTCCCCGGCACCGATAGCGGGCACTCGGGCTTCTTCCACCGCTGAGCTGGCATCGGCGCCGATCTCGTTCCGGGCGAGCAGGAGCTAATACCAGCCCGGCTCTTTGACCGGGAACATGCCGGGGTCGAAATCCAGCTTCGATCTGGCGACTGCACCAAGTTCGCCCAGCAGCCTGATCAGTTCGTCGCGGCCGTCGTCACCGAGGCGTTTGCGGATCGCCCGGTCTAGGGCAGCCGCTTTGCGCAGCCGCGCAGTGACGTACTCGATGGCCTTGGGTGCCAGCTCGACAACCTTCTCGCGCTGGTCGGTGGTCGACGGAGTGACGTGCACGTAGCCGCGGCGGCGCAAGTCGGCGACGACCTTGCTGGCTGCCTGGCGACTGACGCTGAACTGCCGTCCCATCTGGGAGATCGTCATGGGCTCCGGCTGCGAGTACAGGGCGAAGACGTAGATCATCGGGAACTGTAGATCCGGAAAACCCGCGGCCTCCATCTCGACATCAATTCGCCGGGAATAGCTCCACCAGGCAATCCGCAATGCTAGGCCGAGTTCTGTCTGCGGTGCTCGGGTGCTGGGTCTGGCCGCCACGATCGACAGCATAGGCGATGGGCTTAACCGACGGCCGTCGTCACACGCGGTGGAGCCACTGCGGCGGCCCGGACGTGGCCGGGCGGCGCGACGGCGGCCAACGGCTCCGCGGCTTGTCGCGACTTCGCGGTAACGATTCCTTCAACCACGATTGACATTGCGGGATGTGTGGTCATAGCATCTCATATTGTCAACTGCTGAAGACAAATTGTGGGTGGGAGTAAACGGCGTGGATGCAGCTGCCGCCGGAAACGGCGAGCAGGCCGGGGGCGACGATGCCGCCGGGCGCGGAGCCGTCCTCGCCGCCACTGTGAATCACGGTGTGTCACGGACGTTTCAGCGTCGACGCTCGCAAGGTTGTAGTGGGGCTCGTTTCGGCCAACCTCGAAAGGTGTTCGGAATGTCGAAGATCCGCATCATATCGGCCGGTGTTCTCTGCGCCGTTGGCGTGTCGCTGGCGGCAGGCCCGCTGGGTGGCGCGGTAGCCTCCGCCGACCCCGGCCCGCCGCTTCCGCCCCCGACGCAGGACGTCGGGCCCGGGCCGGGGGGGCCTCCGGGTGACCAGGCCGGGCCTCCGAGTCAGCAGGCCGGTCCCCGGGGCAGGCACGGCGGTCCTCCGGGCCAAGTGGGCGGCCCGCAGTCGGCAGGGGGCCAGCCGCCGGCAGGGGGCCAGCCCCCGGGAGC
>NZ_UPHQ01000241.1 GCF_900566055.1 Mycobacterium innocens | reverse complement strand
GCACTGGCAATGGACCACCACCGTCCCCGCCGTCTGGTGATCAAGATGACAAGAGCCGGATGAATCGAGAGGTTCACGTCCGGATCTGTGGGAGCCGGAGGGTGCAATCCCCTCCGGCCACCCGACCTTTGCGCGTGCGTGTAGGGCGGGAACAAGCGCGATCGGCCCGCCCTGACGGCACGCTCGACGCCGCCAGCGCACGCTTGACGCCGTCAGCGCACGCTCGGCGCCGTCGGCGCACACTGGGTGCCGTCAGCACCAACGTAATCGGACATCCTGATCGACGTGCGCACTCAACCGCGCCAGTACCCGATTTTCATCTCCCCACACCGGGGTGCAGCGCCCTCAGCGCTCCTAGCGATAATCCTTGTGCCCCTGGGCTTGTCGCTATGAGGCGGGCAGATTGTGTGGTCCCCCTCGGCTGGTGACTCCTGTGGCGAGCGGGATTGGCGCGGCCCTAGTGGCGCCAACCCTCGGCGGTCTGCTGGTCGAAGGTGCGATCGATACGCTCGAACCTGCGGCGGATGGAGGCCCGGGCGGCCTGGTGCGGCAGCACATAGAGCCGGTTGGCCGCAATCGCGTCGACCGTCAGCCGCGCGACGTCGTCAACGGTGAGGCTGTCATCCTGCGCCGGCAGCGAACCGGCAGTCCCCGTCACGTCCGGCGCCGCCGACAGCCCGTAATCCGCGCCGCGGATTCGTTCGGAATTGGAGACCAGTTTGGTGTCAACCACCATGGGGCACAGCACCGAAACGCCGACTCCACGGTCCTTGACCTCGCGTGCCAGGGTTTCGGCCAGGCTGACGACGCCATACTTGGCGACGCCATACGCCCCGAGGCCGGCATTGGGCACCAGCCCGGCGAAGGACGCGGTGAACGCGATGTGACCGCCATGTTCGAGCAGCCCCGGCAAGAATGCCTCGACGGCATGAATCGAGCCCCACAGGTCGATATCGATCACCCAGCGCCAGTCGTCGTGCGTCATGTCGGCGATCGGACCCGCGACGACAATGCCGGCGTTGCTGAAGACGATGTCGACGCGGTCTAGTAGGCGGGACGCTTCGTCGGCGAGATGGGTGACTTCGCGCAGATGGCGGACGTCGCACATCACACCGTGCGCCTCGAAGCCAGCGGCACGCAGGTGTGCGACGGCCTGTTCGAGCCCGGGTTTGTCGATGTCGGACAGCACGACAGCAGCGCCGCGACGGGCGAACTCGGTGGCCGTGGCCAAACCGATGCCACTCGCCCCGCCGGTGATGACCGCCCCGCGCCCGGCAAATCCGGTAGATCCCTCCATGGGAAGAAACCCTATTTCAGGCAGCCACCCGCGTCGACGGGCAGGGTGACACCGGTGATGTACCGGGATTCGTCGGAGGCCAGGAACAGCACGGCATTGCTGATGTCCTCGGCCTCAACCCACGGAATCGGCAGCGTATGGAACATCTGACAGATCGGCGCCATGTCGTCCGGACCTGGATTCTCCAGATCCGGACGGAACAGCTTGAAGGTGCCCTCGTTGTGCAGCATCGGGGTACGCACATGCGTCGGATGCACCGAATTGACCCGAATCATGTGCTTTCCCAACTCGACTGCGAAGGATCGCATCAGGCCCACCACGCCATGTTTGGCCGCCACATAGTTCCCGCAATGGGGGTAGGCCTTCAGTCCGCCCACCGAGCTGGTCAGGACGATCGAACCGCCGTTGCCGCCGGCAATCAGATGGGGCACACCGACTTTGACCGTCTTCCAGACACCCGACAGGTTGACGTCGATCATCTCCTGCCAGTCGTGTTCGGTGGTCTTGTCCAGAGTGTCGCCGCCGTTACCGATCCCGGCGTTGGCCACGATGATGTCCAGCCGGCCCAACTGTTCCACGCCGGTATCCACTGCGGCTTTGAGCGCGTCGTAGTCGCGCACGTCGACCTCGGCCGTGAAGATTCTGCGGTTGTGACCCTTGACGAGATCGGCTGTCTCGGCAAGGTCCTCGGGGGTCGAGGCCGGGATGGTGGTGTTGGCGACGATGGGTTTGCACACGTCGACGGCGATGATGTCGGCGCCTTCCTGCGCCAATCGCACCGCGTGGCTGCGGCCCTGACCGCGCGCCGCCCCGGTGATGAAGGCGACCTTCCCGTCGACACGTCCAGCCATGATTACCTCATTTCTCAAGCAGCGCAGCCGATGACAGCCGGCATGGTCTCCCAGCCCCGCACGGTGGACGTGGGGGACAGCTTTGCGTTGGCGATGTCCACATCCCATTCGGGGAAGCGCTTCAGGATCTCCTCGAGGGCGATCCGTCCCTCCAGCCGCGCCAGCGCCGAGCCCAGACAGTAGTGGGTCCCGACGCTGAAAGTCAGGTGCTGACGCGGCTCGCGCCGGATATCGAAAACATCGCCGTCGGGTGGGAATTGGCGGTGGTCGCGGTTAGCCGCCCCGATGAGCATCATCATGACGCTGCCCTCGGGCACCTGCCGGCCGTAGTATTCGACGTCTCGGGTCACATACCTGGCGACGTGCGGAGCAGGCGGCTCGTATCGCAGCAACTCCTCGACGGCCTGCGGAATCAACGACGGATCGTCGACCAGCGCGCGGCGCTGATCCGGATGCTCGGCCAGCACTTTGCCCGCCCAGCCGATAAGCCGGGTGGTGGTTTCATTACCCGCCCCGGACACGACGCTGACATAGGTGAGAAGTTCGTCGCGTCTGAGCCGGCGCACCGTTCCGGTCTCGTCCTCGAACTCGACGTTGAGTAGTTCGGTCATGATGTCGTTGGCGGGATGCTCGGAGCGCCAATCGATGTAGCGGGCGAAGAAGTCGCCGCTGGCCATGCCGTCGGTGGAAGCCTTCATCGGCTTGCCGGCCTCGGTCCGCAGCTGGGCATTGGCGAAATCGCGTGCGGCTTCTTGGTCTTCCTCGGGAACGCCCAGCAGCATGCCGATGACCCGCATCGGCATCTGCGCCCCGAGGTCGGCGACGAAGTCGAACTTGCCGGTTCCGACCAGCGGATCCAGACTGCGCGAACAGAATTCGCGGATCTGCGGCTCCAGGTCGCTGATCTTGCGCGGGGTGAACATGCGCGACAACAACTTACGGTGAACGTCGTGAATGGGCGGGTCCTCGAATACCAGCACGCCCGGCGGGATGTCGATGTTGGCCTTGATGATTTCCAGGATGGCGCCCTTGGCCGAGCTGAACGTCTGATAGTCGACGATCGCCCGTTCGACGTCGGCGAACCTGCTCAGGGCGTAGAAGTTGTGCCGGGCGTTGTAGTACAGCGGTGTTTCGTCCCGGAGCCGGCGGAACATCGGATAGGGGTCGGCGTTGAGCTCGACGTCGTACGGATCGAAATAGACGTCGCTAGCTGCGGTGACTGTCACGGGTTATCGCCTCTCGCCGGAACGCGCTCACCCGCTTCCCCCACGGGAGCGCGAATCGTGCCGCATCTGAACTCTGTCATCATTCACCAATAGGTGTCAACGCCGGATTCGTTTCTGCTATCTATCATTCTTAATTACGGAGAATCGAGTTCTCAACGCCCGGCGAGATACGACTCGGTGCGATATTCAGGACCGCTACGCGCCGGCGAAGCCGCGTGAACAGAAGTCCCATACCTCCTCGGCGGTGATGGGATGGGCGGTCGCCTCGTCTTTGCCGCCGCTGGACTGCGCAATGAACATCACGGTCTGCATGGTCATCGCGGCCATCCGCCGCGGATTGACATCTACGCGCAGCTTGCCGGCTTTACCGGCGTCTTCCATGAGCTCGGTCAGCAACGCCAGCAGGGGCGCGTGAGCGATCTTGACCTCGGCCGGATGGGTAACAAGCAAGCGCGGCGCAAAGTCGGTGAACAGGGGTCGCTGGGCCGTGGGGTCGGGCCGTGAGGCCTCGTACAACAGCTCGATAGCGACCTTCAGCCGCTCCAGCGGGTCGGCGTGGCCGTCCGTAGCGGCCCGGATCTGGTCGGCCGAACGGCTCAGGGCATCCTCGAACAACGCAAGCAGGAGCTCGTGCTTGCCGTCGAACTGTAAATAGAAGCTCCGCAACGACTGGCGGGAGCGGTCCACGACTTCCTGGACGGTGAAATCCGTGCTGCCCTTTTCGATGATGATCGCCTGCGCGGCGTCCAGGAAACGCTGAACCCGCTGTGCCGCCCGCAATTTCGCGGTCTTGATGGACCGCTCGACCGCGCGCTGCTTCCAAGCCGGCTCTTCGCTGGGATTGGTCACGGGCGGCTCGGATGACTGCCGCGGGGACAAGACATGGTTGGACTGTACCGGAGAACGCCGTGGCATCGCTGCGCTCGACCTCCTCACGGGCTTGCCGACGATGTCTTGGAGATTGTAACTTCCTCGTCGCGAGAATACTATTCTCTCAGCCGTGTGTTTGGGAAGCGCAATCGAGAGAGCGGGCGTTCAGGAGTGCCGTGCAGCTGACCTTTGATGCCGATGTCGAAGCATTCCGCCGCGAATTCGTCGCGTTCCTCGACCATCATCTGCCCGACGAGGCTGCGGGGATGCAGCGGCCGCGTTCGTGCTCGCACGTTCCGGAGTGGGCGCGCCGGTGGCAGCGGCTGCTGTTCGACAACGGGTGGCTGCTGCCGGGCAATCCGCCGGAGTTCGGCGGCCGCAACGCCTCGCTCTTGCAGCAGTACGTGTACTTGGAGGAATTGGCCCGGCGGCGCATCTATCGCAGCTTCAATCCGCAGGGTGTGGGCATCATCGCGGAATCGTTGCTGTCGTTCGGGACCCCGGACCAGAAGCGGTGCTGGGCGGTGCCGATCCTGCGTGCCGAGGTGACCGCGTCGCTGGGCATGAGTGAACCCGGCGCCGGTTCGGATCTGGCGTCATTGACGACGCGGGCGGTGCCCGATGGTGACCACTTCGTCGTCAACGGACAGAAGGTGTGGACGTCGGGCGCCCATGACGCCGATGTGCTGCTGACGTTCGTGCGCACCGACCCCCAAGCCCCGAAACACAAGGGCATCAGTGTCTTGCTGATTCCCACGGATACTCCCGGTGTGGTGCGACGACCGTTTGCATCGGTGTGCGGTCACGATGATGTCGAATTCAACGAGGTGTTCTTCACCGATGTGCGGGTACCGGCCGAGAATCTGGTGGGAGAGCTCAACGGAGGCTGGCGAGTGGCAACCGGTTCACTGGGGCACGAACGCGTCATGCTGTGGCTGGGATACGCAAACCTATTGTGCGAGTTGACAATCGATTTTGTTCCAGCGGACGTCCGGCAACGCGATCGGTACGCCACCCTGGTGATGGATACCCACGCGATGCGGCTGCTGGGGTCGGCGGCGCTGGCCCGGGCCGCGCGCGGGGACGAAGATGTGCCCGCCCAGTCCGTGCTCAAGCTGCTCGGTTCGGAGGCATTGCAGCGTGCTTCGGAAGATGCGCTGAACGCCGCGGGAGCCGACGGGCTGGTGCATCCTTCGGTAACGGCCCCATTCGCACCGCTGAACCTCGACGACCACTATGGCAGCTGGTTCGACCGGTATGCGCGCACCTTCGCCGGCACCATCGCCGGCGGGACTTCAGAAATCCAGCGAAACATCATCGCCGAGCGCATCCTCGGCCTCCCGCGCGGCTAGGCCCCGTGGGCCGGCTGACATCGGCTTACACCGCCATCGGACGAGCTTAGATACCCTAGATGAGTAATTCCCAACCTTGGTCAGTGGTCGTAGGCGATCAGTGACCTCTTGACTGGGCTGTTGATCTTCCAGTTGTGCCAGATCACAGCGGCAAGGGCGAGGAGGCGCTGGGCGACGCGGGCGTAGA
>NZ_UPHQ01000243.1 GCF_900566055.1 Mycobacterium innocens | reverse complement strand
ACATATCCGCCGCCGCCATCCGCCGGTCCTGCAGAGCCTGAAAGTCCCTCCGCGCACGCACCCGAGCGCTGGTCCCCGACCGCCGCCTACCGGCATTTCCCGCCACACGCCAATTGTCCTATACGGCAACACGAATCCCGCCGAGCGACTCACCGTATTACCGAAACATCTTTAGTCGCTGCGGTTAGCATCAGGGTTGCTTGCTGGGTAGGGGACACCGCGTATTTCGGTGCCACGTCGAGGGTCGGATTGCCCCCCGTCCGTAGCCACCACGGGGCCGCCCGGTACGACCGGTGGTGCGGGCGGGCCGGCCGAGGAAGCGCCCACGTCTCGAGATAGTTCTGTCTGCTGTGTAGGCACCTCGTAACCCATCGCCCTGCGCACCTGAAGCACATCGCGAAGCGGCGGGTTAGCTGGATCTTGGCCCAGCAGCACCAGTGTTCCGGTGCCGAGGCGTTCAACTGTTGCGCCAGCCGGCAACAACGCCATGTCGAATTTTACCGAATCGGAATCGCCGAGGAAATTAGCCCAGCCTGCAGGATGTCCAATCAATTTCCCGAGCACATATCCGCGGCCGTCTTTGGTTGGACGATCCGGCTCTTTTTGCTTGTTGCGAAGATCGCTGTTCGTCCAAACACCCCAGTCGGGGGCGAAGATATCCAGTAGCGCCTGCAGAATACGGTGCGCGGTCTCTGGTCTGTACAAGTATGGCGCCGATTCTTGATGGGGAAGATCGAGCGTAACGTTGTTTAATCCGATAGCTGATGTCCCAGCGATACGGATCGACAATTTAGCAGGTGGCCGCTTGTCGTCGGAGCCGCCATTCCACCAGTGCGCCGCGTACCCGTACGGTTCGATGACTTCGTTGTTGTCCGGGCGGCGATTACGCCCTGCCAGCAGTCGCTGCACCAAGTCGGTGTGTTCGTTGGTTACCAGCGGCTGGGCTAACGCGTCCCATTTTGAGCGGCCCCCGTCACGCCAGCCTGAAAGCACGGGATCGAGCGCGGCCAGCGCCGTCACGAGCCGCGCAACCCGATAAGCGCATTCATCCAGCGATTCAGCACGGGGTCCCCAATACACCCCCACATCCGCTTTAGGCATGCGAACCTCTCTACTTGGGCGGAACCACTATGACACTAATGGCGTATCCGTTTCTTGTCAGAAGATCTTCCACGAGCGCCGCGGTTTCCGGCTGAGCGAATACCCATTCTATCGGTGTTGTCCCTGCGACCCGTATTTGATTGTACGCCTGGTTGAGTATTCCCTGCTCTCCGGTAAACCAGGGCTTCCAGTGGCCGTTTTCGGTAAACTGATCGTAATAGCTTTTGACTTCGATGAGCGTTCCGTCTGTGAATCCGTCGAATTTGACTCCGTCGACGATGTATCCCTCGGTGACGGGGTGTCCGGTGATCTGCATTTGGTATTGGGCGGCGCGATCAGACATGGATTCGGTGACCGGTTGCCAGGCGCCGGGGCCATGCAGGACCGGTGTTGGCGAGTGTGCCGGCGGTTGCCATGGCTGTGCCCAATCGGGCACCAGCCGCGATAGCTGCGCCGGCGCTGTCTCCGAAATACCCAACTTCGCCTCTAGGTGGGTGGTGTCGAACGGCCATTTTGGGGACGCTGGTTGACCGGTTGGGCTGTTGGGCAGTGCGCGCGTGGTCGTAAGCGGTTCCTGGTTTGGGTGAATTCGGTTGTCATGATTGGCGATTCCGATGCTTGGCTGGTCTGAACCGTCCCCGGTTTTATGCGCACTTCCTTTGTTGGGAAGGATGGCGCGATGCCGAGCAAGTACGACGAGAACACCAAGGCCAGAGCGGTGCGACTGGTCCGGGAACACCGCGACGACTATGACA
>NZ_UPHQ01000272.1 GCF_900566055.1 Mycobacterium innocens | reverse complement strand
CGCTACCACCACACCGACATCGAGATCGACAAACTCGCCGAGGCCACCCCCACTCAACGCCGTGCTTTCGACCTCATTGAGGCCACCATCCCCCTGACCATCGCCGCGTAGCCACAAACACAAACCAGCAAACCAGCAAACCCCCAGTTCAGGGCGGAAAACCCTTACCCAGGCAGCCGTAACTTCCGTCTAGTCGGCCCGAGAGCCGACCCGGTGCTTACGAATCGATGTCGTCGACCACGAAGACAGCCCACGCGTATGCGGCGTCCACCTCGTGGAAAAGGGCTTCATGGCTTATCAGGTATCTCCTTATCGCAATTCACCTGCCGTGCGAAAATGCCCAGCCTTGCAACGATGCCTCATTCCAGCGGCATGCGTTGTCCCCTGATCAGGGGTTCTTACGACGAATTCCGCGTAGCACGAACGGCGGACAACGGGGATACCCCATCCGGGGGATCGGCGGTTGTGGAGATCAGGTCAAGGTGACGCCGAACCAGCGGGTGAGCAGGCGATCAAGCTCGTCGATGTCGGCGATGTTAGGTATGGGCGCCACGGACGCCCAGGCCACGTAGCCATCTGGACGTACCAGCAGCGCCGTTGCCGGCACGTCTCCGTCCGGGCGTCCTGCGGCGACGGTGACCCGGTCGATGATGTCGACCGCCGCCTGAGCCACCACGCCGTGCTCGGTGAGGTCGACCAGCAACGGCCTCCCGTCGCGGGCAAGCGCCGCGACGCGGGTGGTTCCGCGCGAGTTTTCGACGGCAAAATCCGGCACCCAGCGCCCGACGAGGGGATGCTCATCCGAACTCGCCGCATAGCGAATATCGGCGCCCGACACCAGGTCGCCGAGGTGACGGACCACATCGGGCTGCGCCAGCAATTCGGTAAAGACTTCCCGTAACGCAGTGACTTCGGCCCCGGGCCGAATAGGGGCCAGCTGGGCACGGCTGTACATGATGCCGACCCGTCCGTCGAGCACCGCGGCCAGCTTCCAGCCGAGGTTCATCGCATCCTGCAAACCCAGATTGAGACCTGGTCCCCCGAGCGGGGGCTGCACGTGCGCGGCATCGCCCACCAGCAGGACCCGGCCGGCCCGGTATTGCGACGGGATCCTCGAGTTCACGCCGCGGTAACGCCGCAAATCCTTTGGTACGTCGTTGGATTCGGGCTGGAGCGGGACAGCCGCGCCAAGCACGCGTTTGATGCTGGCCTCCTGCTCGGCAACGGACATGGGCGCGGTGTCGCTGTCGGTGGCGTCGGGGTTCTCGCGCGGTGCGCTATCCAACTCGATGGTGAATGCCCCCGGCCGGTCTGTCAGTTGCAGGCCCCACCCGAAGATGCCGTGGGCGGTGCGAAAGTACTGCCTGGCCGGGACGGCACCGAATCCCGGTACGTTCAGCGCCCCGTTCACCGGATCCACCCAGTCAAGCGGCGGCAGCACCCCGAACGTCACATGTTCGATGACGTCGTACGACGACATCCCGGGAAAGTCGATGCCGGCCAGCCTGCGCGTGATACTCGAGCCGCCGTCGGCGCCTATCAGGTATTCGGCCGTTAGCTCATAGGCGCCGTCCGGGCCGGCGATGTTGACGGTGACGCCGTCGTCGCCCTGGTCGAAGCCGGTCAACGCGTGACCCCACCGGAAGTCGACGCCGTATTTCTGGGCGGCGGCTACCAGCACCTCGATGAGCCTGGGCTGTTCCACCCGAAGCGTGTACAGCTGGTGATTGGGCACCTCGGCGAAACTGAATGCGAAGCCGGCGAAAAATGAGCCGGGCGCGGGTTGCGGGGGGTTCATCCGTCCCGATGAGAGCGCTGTACAGGCCGCGGTGGTCGAAGATCCGAACCCCTTGGCCGACAATGCCCGCCGCGCGAGGTTGCCGGTTAGGGCCGGGACTGCCGTCCAATACCACCGGCCGGATCCCGGCCAGTCCCAGTTCGCAGGCCAGCATCAGCCCGTTCGGGCCGGCTCCGGCGATGACGACCTGGACCACGAGGTGAGATTACCTAGCCCGCCGCAGTGCCCGGACCTAGGCCGGTCGCGATGTCGTCCAGACGGAACGACACCGGCTGTTCGAGTTGGGCGTAGGTGCACGAGCATGGATCGCGGTCCGGGCGCCACCGGTTGAACTGGGCCGTATGGCGAAACCGGGAGCCTTCCATGTGGTCGTAGCGCACTTCGACGACGCGTTCGGGACGCAGCGGCACGAACGACAGGTCTTTGCCGGCGTTCCAGCGGGAGAATTCGTTCTTGCGCGGGGTGCGTTCGCCGGCTTGGTGGGCGGCCCAATTCCACGGGTGGTTGTCGAAAGTCGTTACCAGCGGCTGCAGTTCGGTGAAGAGCCGCCGCCGCTGCGCCATCGGGAAGGCGCCGATCACACCGACCGAGGCGAGTTGGCCGTCCTCCTGATAGAGCCCCAGCAGCAGCGAGCCGATAGCGTCACCGCCGGACTTGTGCACCCGATACCCGGCCACCACGCAGTCGGCGGTCCGTTCGTGTTTGATCTTGAACATGACCCGCTTGCCCGGCTGATAGGTGATGGTCAGCGGTTTGGCGATGACGCCGTCGAGACCGGCACCCTCGAACTCGGAGAACCAGCGCCGTGCGGTCTGCAGGTCGGTGGAGGCCGGGGTGACGTGGATCGACGGGCCCGAGCCGGACAGCGCATCGACCAGCGCCGCCCGGCGTTCACTGAATGGACGCTTCGTGTAGTCGTCGTCGCCGAGAGCCAGCACGTCGAACGCGATGAACGATGCCGGCGTGTGCTCGGCGAGCATCCGCACCCGCGAATCTGCCGGATGGATGCGCTGTTGCAGGGCCTCGAAATCCAGGCCGTGCTCGGTGGCGATGACGATCTCGCCGTCGACGACGCAGCGCGGCGGCAGCTCGGCCCTGACCGCGGCGACCAGCTCGGGGAAATAGCGGGTCATCGGCCGCTCGTTGCGGCTGCCCAGTTCGACCTCGTCACCGTCGCGAAAACAGATGGACCGGAAGCCATCCCATTTCGGCTCGTATGACGCGTCCGCCGGGATGGTCTTGACCGACTTGGCCAGCATCGGCGAAACGGGCGGCATCACGGGTAGGTCCATGGGTTCATTGTGTCGTGCGGCATGCTGGAATCCAGCTATGGCTGCTGCAGCAGAAGAACTCGACGTCGACGGCATCCGGGTGCGGGTGACCAACCCGGACAAGGTTTACTTCCCGCAACTCGGGCCCGGCGGCACCAAACGCCGGCTGGTCGAGTACTACCTCGCCGTGGGCCGGGGCCCGATGCTGGCCGCGCTCCGCGACCGGCCCACTCATCTGCAGCGCTTCCCCGACGGCATCGACGGCGAGGAGATCTATCAGAAGCGGGTGCCCCAGCACCGTCCCGACTACCTGCAGACCTGCCGGGTGACGTTCCCGTCGGGACGCACCGCCGACGCGCTGAAGGTGACCCATCCGGCGGCGATCGTCTGGGCGGCGCAAATGGGGACCGTGACGCTGCACCCGTGGCAGGTGCGCTGCCCCGACACCGAGCACCCCGACGAATTGCGCATCGATCTGGATCCGCAGCCCGGCACCGGTTTTGCGCAGGCGAGGGCTGTCGCCGTCGACGTGCTGCGGCCGCTGCTCGACGAACTCGGGTTGGTCGGCTACCCGAAGACATCGGGCGGACGCGGGGTGCACGTGTTCTTCCGGATCGCCACCGACTGGGACTTCATCCAGGTGCGCCGGGCGGGCATCGCGCTGGCCCGCGAGGTGGAGCGACGCGCGCCCGACGTGGTGACCACGTCCTGGTGGAAGGAAGAACGCGGCGAGCGCATCTTCATCGACTTCAACCAGAATGCCCGCGACCGCACCATGGCGTCGGCGTATTCGGTGCGCCGCACCCCGACTGCCACCGTGTCGACACCGTTGACCTGGGATGAGCTGGCCGACGCGAACCCCGACGACTACACCATGGCCACGGTGCCCGATCTGGTGCAGCGTCGTGATGACCCCTGGGCCGGTATGGACGACGTCGCGCAGTCGATTGCGCCGTTGCTGGACATGGTTGCGGCGGACGAAGCGCGCGGGCTCGCAGATATGCCGTATCCGCCGAATTACCCGAAGATGCCGGGGGAACCGAAGCGGGTGCAGCCGAGCCGGGATACCGATCTGAAGAGGGACACCCGAAACGAGTAGCACCGGGCCCAGACCGCGGTCAGCGCACAGGTCGTGGGCTCGCGGCGTCGCTCTTCGGGTCGATCAGGATCTTCGCGTGTGCCTCGGGGTCGCCGAGCGCGTCGAACGCGGCCTCGACACCGGGCAGCCCGACGGTCCCGGTGATCAGCGGGGCGGGGTTGACCTTGCCGTCGGCGAGCATGTGCAGCGTGTCGCGGAATTCGAGCGGGGTGTAGCCGAGCACGAACCGCAGGTCGATCTCTTTGTTGATCGCCATCGCCGGTCGGATCTGGTCTGCGCCCATGCAGACCCCGACCACCACGACGCGGGAAAACAGCGGCGCGCTCGCGATGATGCCGTCGATAATGCCTGGGACACCGACACATTCGAAGATGACCGGGTGCTTGGGCGTTGCCGCGCCGGCCGCTTCGGCGACGCGCCACAGATGCCACCAGGGCAGCCGCAGCCGGTGCAGCTTTTCGACAGTGCCGACCGCGAGGTCGAACGCGTCGAGGATGCTCTTCAGGTAGCCCTTTCCCGGCCCATGGGCGGCGGCCGTCGCGTAGGGGGAGTCCTGCGCGGGGTCGACGACGACGTCGGCGCCGCACGCGGTGGCCAGCGCGCGCCGGCCCGGGGAGAAGTCGCTCGCGATCACGGTGCGCACGCCGTGTGCCTTCAGCATGCAGATCACCGCGAGGCCGATGGGGCCGCAGCCGATCACGATTGCGACGTCGCGTTTGCCTACGTCACCGCGCCGCACGGCGTGCCAGCCGACGGCCATCGGCTCGGTCAGCGCAGCGATCTGTGGCGACAGGCCGTTAGGGACGGGAAACGTCAGCGACTGTTCGACGAGCAGTTGCTCGGCGTAAGCGCCCGGCGCCATTGTCGACAGCCCGATCCCGTGCACCTCGTTGCCGCGTCGCAGCAGTGGCACGGCCACAACCGGGGTGCCGGGCCGGGGAGCCTTGCGGGTGCCGGGGCCGTAGTCGAGCACCTCGCCGCAGAATTCGTGTCCGAACACCACGTGCTGATCGGATCGCATGAAGGCGTGGTAGCCCGATTCGTCCATGATGTCGGCGAGTTCGTCACAGTGGTAACGGGCATGCAGGTCCGATCCGCAGATGCCACACTTGCGGACATCGATCAGCAACTGCCCTTTGGCCGGTTGCGGGGTGGGCTGTTCGACTACCTCGAGCTTTGCGTTGGTGCAGGTTACCGCTCTCATCCTGAGACAGCCTGTTCGGTCGGGTTGATGTTGTCGCCGGGGCCAACGTAAACCTCGACGAACCCGGCTGTCACCCCCCCGGGCGCCGGCAGGTTGGCGTCAGGGTCGGGCAGCGCCCACCGAACTGATCACGGCTTCTCCGCGATCATCAGGGCGTAGGCAAGTCGTCCGGCCGTGACTTCGGCGCGCGCCAGCGCGGTGAACGCGTGGACGGTGTCGGGCTGGATGCCGTTGTCAGCCAAGGTATCTGGCACGGCAATGGCCAGGGCGGTGATCCGCGCGTCGATGCGGTCGATCATGTCCAGCAGGCTCTGGTCGTGCGACTCGACGTGGCGGATGCGTAGCCCCGCCTCCTGCAGGATGCCGGTGTAGTCGGTGACCGACCGGGCATCGGCGATGCAGGCCACCCACGCGCGCAGTGAGGTCAGCTCCAGCGGTAGGCCGGCATCGGTGATGGTGACATCGGTGATGCCGACCAAGCCTCCCGGACGCAAGATCCGGGCCAACTGGCGGGCTGCCGCAGCCTTGTCCGGAAAGGTGCACAGCGCGCATTCGCACACCAGAGCATCAAAAGCGTTGTCCGGCAGAGGAAGTGCCTCGGCATCGCCGTGATGGATGTGCACCCGCTGCTGCAGTCCGGCTTGCGCGACAGCCGCCCGGGCGCGCGTCACATTGATGTCGCTGAGCTCCACCCCGTCAACTGCCACCTGGTATTCACTGGCGAGCAGTCGTGCGGTGCCGCCCCGCCCGGCGGCGACATCGGCAACCCGCTGGCCTGGCCGCAGCCCAAGCCGATCTGCCAGCCTGCACGGTGGCCGGCCTGCTTGGACCCGTGAGCGGAATCGGCCACCAGGCCGGCCAGCGGAGCGGCGTTGGGCACGATATCGGGAACCGGCACGCCGGTGAGCTGTTCGCGGACTTGCTCGCGGTAGCCAACCGAGTTGTAGGCGCAGAACGGGATCAGTCGCCCGTCCGGAGTAAGTTGCTGCACACAGCATTTCATCAATTGTTTGACGTTCAGGGTGTAGGGGTCCTGGAAGTCCTGGATCACGATGGCGAAGACCCGATCGGTGAGGTTAGCGAGTGCCTCGGGCAGATTGATCCCGCAGGCGTTGGCGCAATCCAGCGCGGCTGCCGCCCTCTGCAATTGTTCCATCGTGGTGTCGGTGCCCATCACGGCCGACGCCGACCACAGCTTTTCCAGCGCTTCGCGGATCGCCAGGTCGGGGATCACCCGGTTGGACACGTAGTCGAGATAGTCCTGAACGTCGAGCAGCCGCGGAATCGGCAGCACCTGCTCACCGTCGGTGAGCAGATAGGTGATCGATCGACAGGTGGGAAAACAACACGGAACCGGGAAGAAATCGTCGGCCTGGAACCAGTCGGGCAGCTGGGCGGCGATGCTGTGCACGATATCGGAGTTGGTCAGCCGGGTCAGGGGATCGAACTGCAGGTGCCGACCGGCGTGGGTGACCGGCTGGAACACCACCGATTGGACCGCCGGCTGCGCCATACCGTGGCGGATGACGGCACCGAGTTCGTGGTCGTTGAGCCCGCGCTCGACGGCGGCGACCAGACTCACGGTCAGGCCCGCCGCCGCGCAGTTGTCCAGTACGCGGGCCTTGATGTCCCGCAGGTCACGGCCGCGGATCTGGCGGTGCGTTGCTTCCTCGAGGCCGTCGAACTGCAGGTAGATGTGCACTGGGCGGCCGGGCCGGTTGCGCTGCGCGAGGTTGGCGACGAATTGCCGGTCCGATGCCAGGCGAATGCCGTTGGTGTTGATGATGACCGTCTTGATCGGCCGCGACTGGGCGGCGTCGACGAACTCCAGGATCTGCTTGTGGATCGTCGGCTCGCCGCCGGAGAACATCACGACTTCGGGTTGGCCTTCGGCGGCGACGAGTGCGTCGAGCATCTTTTCGCACAGCGCCAAGGTGAGCGCGTAGCCGTCGGGCTGGTGACCGGAGTCGGCGAAACAGATCGGGCAGTCCAGGTTGCAGTGGGTGTTGACCTCGATCAACCCCAGGCAGGCGTGCTGTTTATGATCCGGGCACAGGCCGCAGTCGCTGGGGCAGCCGTCGCGGATCTCGGTCTGAAACTGCAGCGGAATGGTGCCGGGTTTGTTGAATCGTATTGAGTCCAAGTACATCTGGGCGTCCCCGTATACCAGGGCCTCGAACTCGCCATGGTCGCGGCAGCGCTTGCGCAGATATACCTTGCCGCCGCGGACGTTGACCTGAGCGTCGACCACGACCTTGCACACCGGGCAGATGCTCCTGGTGTACTCGAGGAATACCTCGTCGAGATCCCGTTTCATCGTCGTCACTGGTGCCCCGTTTCCCATCGGCCCGGTAAACCGGGGGTAGCTCATCACGGCGGATAGCGTGCCCGCGCGCAACTGTCATCAGGACTACAGTTCAGCTGCGCGCCGCACCGCAATAGCGTGCTATGGCGGGAAGGATGATTGCAGGAGGTTGACCAGAATGATTCGTGCTGTCTGGAACGGGGCCGTGCTCGCCGAGGCGCCGCGAACCGTCCGCGTGGAGGGCAATGACTACTTTCCGCCGGAGTCGCTGCGGCGCGAGCACCTGGTCGACAGCTCGACGAAGTCGATATGCCCGTGGAAGGGCCTGGCGCACTATTACACCGTGTCGGTCAACGGCGATGTGAATCCGGACGCCGCGTGGTACTACCCGCGTCCGAGCCCGCTGGCGCGTCGGATCAAGAACCACGTCGCGTTCTGGAACGGTGTCCGCGTGGAAGGCGAGCCGGAAGAAACTGCTCCGCAACGCTCGGATGTGGTTGACCGGCTGCCGATCTGGCGCATCGGCATCACCGGCGGTTTGGTCGGCATCCTGTGCTGCGTCGGACCCACCGTCCTCGCGATGTTCGGAATCATCAGCGGCGCAACGGCATTGATGTGGTCCAACAATCTGTACGGCAACTATGCGTGGTGGTTCCGGCTGAGCGGCCTGGGTGTCCTCGCGCTGCTGGTATGGATTGCGTTGCGGCGACGCAATCAGTGCAGCCTCGGCGGAATTCGCCGGTTACGGTGGCGGCTGGCAACCCTGCTGGGAATCGCGGTTGGCACCTACGCGGCGCTGTATGCGGTGACGACCTGGCTGGAAAGGTTCGCGTAACACCCGGCTGCCGATCAGCGTCGCAGCCGTGACCGCGGCGCCGACCGGCAGCCTTCGGTAGGGGCCTGCCGGGGGGCGGTACGTGCTAATAGGTGAACTATGACAACAGCGTTCGTGCTCTCCGGGGGCGGCAGCCTCGGGGCCATCCAGGTGGGAATGCTCCTCGGTTTGGCCGAAAGCGGCATCACGCCGGACCTGATCGTCGGCACCTCCGTCGGCGCCGTCAACGGCGGTTGGCTGGCGTCACGTGCTGATGTCGAGGGGATCGGCATGCTGGCCGACCTGTGGCGGTCGCTGTCGAGAGAAGACGTGTTCCCCACCCGCCCGATCGTCGGGCTGCTGGGTTTTCTCGGTCTGCGTTCCAACCTGGTCCCGAGCCACGGCCTGCGGCGGCTCCTCAAGGGCCATCTGCAGTTTTCCAGGCTGGAGGATGCGCCGATACCGCTGCATGTGGTGGCCACCGACGTGCTATCGGGCCACGACGTCCTGCTTTCGTCGGGTGACGCGGTCGACGCGATCACGGCCAGCGCCGCCATCCCCGCCGTCTTTCCCCTGGTGAACATCGACGGACGAGATCTGATGGACGGCGGTGTCGTCAACAACACTCCGCTGTCGCACGCCGTCGCGCTCGGCGCCGATCTGGTCTGGGTGCTGCCGACCGGCTACCCATGCGCGCTGCCCAAAGCACCAAAGGGGGCGCTGGCGATGGCGGTATACGCCTTGACCCTTGCCATCAACCAACGCCTGGCCGTGGATGTCGCCAACTATGAGAAATCGGTCGACCTGCGCGTCGTCCCACCGCTGTGCCCACTCGGCGTTACGCCAATAGACTTCTCGCACACGACCCGGCTCATCGAACGATCGCATGACAGCACCCGCGAGTGGCTGGCGACGCGTCGCCCCGTCGTTGGTCAGGCGGCGTTGCTTGCGCCGCATCGGCATTGAACCAGCGCGAGACTAGAGCCGCCGGGTCCGTTGGGCTCGCGGCAGGGCTGGCCGCCGCTAAATGCTCAAGCTAAAGCGCCGGTTCGTAGGGGCGACGCGGCCAAGTCGGGCTGTGCTCAGGGTCAGAGTCCCGCGTCACGTCGGTACGGGCCTCGTCGCGGGCGTTGGAAGGAAAAGAGGTGTCGACACACCACCAGGTGTCGCAGAGTTTGGCCCACCACTGCGGTACGGGTAGCGGGGAGGCGCCGCAGGCCACCACTCCGTAGGTATCCGGGTCGCCGGGAGCTCCGGGCGACGACGTCACGTATTGATCCACCATTGCGGCGACATTGTTGTCCACGTCGATCTCGCAATGCACGTTCCCCGCATACGGTGACGGGATGCTCACTTGCATACCAGCTTTCGCCGGATCGGCCAGCATGGTGTTGGTGGTGAATTCGCGGCCTGTTGCGCTCAACGGGGCCGTAGCCGTATAGGTGTCGTTGACCATGTAGATCGCCCGAGCGCTGGAAATGGGCGCGTCCACCTTCACGATGTAGGTGACGTTGTGCGGGTTGTGCGGGTCGGCCAGTGCAGTCGCGGGAGTCAGCAGCCAGCCGAGGGCAGCGCCCGTCACGGTGGCGATCACCGTCCAGCTGCGCGTGGTGGGACTCATGACGGCAGACAATACGCTCCGGCTGCTTTGCCCGGCCAGGTTTTATGGCCATTGCCGCAGCCTTTGCGGCGAGGTCCGGGCCGCTATTCGGGTGCGCGAGTTCTTTCAACCGAATAGTCATGTGGATAACACTTCTGCTAATCGGTCTCCGGCCCGGATAACCCCCGATAACGATGTAAAAGTTGGGCTTCTGGGAGCCGCCTGTGTGGGTTACGCTCTGCGCTGACTTCCACGACGACAAGGATCCGCAATGGAATCTGCATCCCTCGGGCGTCGCCTGCGGCAAAATCCCTTGGACCGCAGGACATTTCTGGCCCTGATGGCTGTGACCGTCGGCGCCGGTGTGATTAGGAGCGCCGGGCCGGCGCGGGCCGGCGGCGAAGAGCTTCGCGACCTGCCTCAGGTGTCCAGCGAGAACGGCGTCTTGGATTATTCGCTGGAGGTGGTGACCAATCCGGTAGAGCTGGGTGGTCGTCAGTTGACCCTGGAGACATACAACGGTCAGTTTCCGGGACCGATCTTGCGGATACGGCAGGGCGACAACCTACGAATTCTGCTCAAGAACCGCATCGTTCCGGTAGGCATTCCCACAAATAACGTTTTCATGGTGCCTTATTGCGCCTCCAAGTCCAACGACCCGCGTTTCGACACCCGGCGAGCTTGCGTCCACGACTTCTGGAATAGGTGGGAGCGAAGGGCAACTATGTTCCAGGAGTTGGTCGACACGAACCTGCACACCCATGGGCTGCAGGTGTCTCCGGAGGACCCCGGGGACAACGTGGGACTTCAGCTTGGCCCGCTGCAAGACCACCAGTACAGCTACAACATCGCGGCCAACCAGCCGACCGGGTTGCATTGGTATCACCCGCATTTCCACACGGCGACGGCCCATCAGCTGTGGAACGGGCTGTCCGGTCCGATCATCGTCGAGGGCGACATCGACGCGATACCCGAGATTGCCGAAATGCGAGAGCGAACCATCGTCGTCAACGAGATGTGGATCGCTGACGACAGTGCCGAGGTGCCGTTCGCCGTGGTGGTTCCCATGGCGGGTCACGCGCCCTTCGAATCCATTCCCGCGGTGCCGTCGTCCATGTACTACCCCCTCAACGGCCAGTTGCTGCCGGACATCAGTATCAAACCGGGGGAGGCGCAGCGCTGGCGGTTTCTCAACGCGTGCCCGCATCGGTCGATCTGGCTACATGTCGAGGGTCACACGTTGCACCAAATCGCCACGGACGGAACGCCTTACCGCACACCGCGGTCCCGGCCGAACATCATGCTGGCCGCCGGCAACCGGGCCGAGTTCATCATCAAGGGGGATGAGCCGGGCCGCTACCGCATCTACGCGGCAGCCTACGACCAGGGCCACCCCGGCGGCCCGCGCCCCTCGATGCCGTTGGGCACATTGGTGGTCAATGGGAATAAGGTCAACAGCCTGATGCCCACGAGCCTGGTGGATCCGCCGCAGATGCCGAACCTGCCGATCGCCCGTCGTCGCACCATGGTGTTCTCCGGAGACATCACCGGCCGGACCGGCATGGGAGTGCAGTTCCTGATCGACGGAAAGGAATTCGATCACGAACGGATTGACACCCAGGTCGAGGCGGGCACGATCGAAGAGTGGACGTTGATCAATGAGGATGTCTTTCAGCATCCAATTCATATCCATGTCAACCCGTTTCAGGTCGTCGACATCCACGGTATCCCACCCGGGGACACCAGCTGGCAGACTGAGCCCGACGTGTGGTGGGATACCTTCCGGCTACCCCCGTTCGGCCGGTACACCCTGCGTATGTATTTCCGGCCCGACGTGACCGGCATGACCGTTTATCACTGCCACATTCTGCCGCACGAAGACAGGGGAATGATGGGCCTTCTCATGATCGATCCGCCCGGACAGCATGCGATGGAGTGACGATGCGCCGCCCACTTGTCATCGCTTTTGTGCTATCGACATTGTCGGCCGTCGGCCTGGCAACGGCCGAGCCGTCAATGCAGCCGATGGAGAGCGAAGGCCGCTACACCTTCAACCAACAGCATCGCGACAATCTCAGTTGGTGGAACCGCACCTGGGTGCCGCAGCTCATCCCCAAAGGCGCCCTGCTCGAAGTGCAACTGCCGAGCGATCCGATCCATTGGATTCCCTACGGCGAACCGGACTGTCAGCCGAGCCCGGGCTGGGACTGGGCCGAAATCAGCGGTTCGTGGTACCCGGACGGCCCCCCGCGGCACCAGCGGGTTGCCGTGCAACTCGAAGGTCAGCGCACCGTTCCCAACGAGAACCGCTACCGGGAGTCGGCAAACCCGTACGAACTGCCCGGCGTGTACATCCCTTTCGACAAACGGGTGGACGGCAGCAAGACCATCACGATCTTCGACTACCGACTGCTGCCCGGAAACCCCGACGACTATTGGGCCGGAAGGGGTTTGGCAACAATCTGCCTGCGTCCCGACCCGATCCCCGAGGACGTCAGAGTGCTGGGCTTCCCGCCCGACACCCCGCCCACCTACGTGCTCACGCTTGTCGTCGGGGTGCGGCAGGCCTCCTACGGAGGCGGCCTGCCACCGACCCCGCTGCCGCTACCGCCGGTGATCACCCTCGAGCCGGACGGGCCAGCCGCGCCGACCGAGCCCGCTACCGAGGAGCATGGCTGAGGGTCCTGCACGCAGCGAAATAGCCACCGGAACGGGCAGCGTCGCGCCGATGCGGCCCGCCGATCGTTCTCATAAGCAAACGGGAGCTTTCAGGCTCCCGTTGCGATGTGGGTTAGGTTATGGCCCCCAAATCATGAGGTCTTCCATCCCGTTGTTCATCGTCACCGTGGTGGGCGAAGGGCCGGTAACGTCGAAGTGGATTTTTCCGGTCGATTGTGCGGCTTCGGGAATGGTGGCTCCACTGATGTTGGACGGCGAAGAGACAAACCACAGAACCCGGTAAGCCGCTTGGTCGGGAGCGACGGCGTTGAACTGCGAAATGGCGGGAGTGACGCTGCCCCGAATGGCCTTGACGGTCGCCGTTGCTTCCCAAAGCTTGCCGGCCACCTGGTAGCCCGGCGTCTCATCGCTGCTGGGCTGCAGGTTGCTGACCTTCCAGGTGAGGACAACCTGACCGACGGTGTCGGTCATCGTCAGTTCGGTGCCAAGTTTGCCGACCATCGGATAGGCGGCCGACGCAGTCGATGCACTGGTGACCCCGGCGGTTGCCACGACCAGTGTTGCGACTGCCGCCGTAATCAATGTGGTGATTTTCATGGTGCTCTCCTCGGTGGTTGGAGCGACAACGGTTTATATATAAATCGCCCTTTACGCATATGACCGCTGTTTTCAAGAATTGTTATCCGCCGCCACCAGCACCTCGGCGTAACGGGGATTTGATCAAGATTTGGCCGGCGCGGATGCCCACCGCTTGGCCGTGGCCAGGCTAACCGCCCAGCGCGAGCAGCCTGGTGGCGACATCGACGAGGTCGGTCCCGACGACGTCGGCCGGGGCGAAGATCTCGGCGTAGTGGCCGTCGGTACGGCCGGCCCATCCGGTCGTCCAGCCGGCGCGCTTGGCGCCGTGGCAGTCGAAGGCGTGAACTGCGACCAGCGCGAGTTCCTCGGGGCTGTGCCCGATCGCGTCCGCCGCATGGGCGTAGACCGGCGCCGCGGGTTTCCAGCTGCCTACTTCGGCCACGCTGATGACCTGATCGACATAGCGCCCGAGGCTGGAGCGGTTGAGAAAGTCCATGGTGGCCTTGGCGGTGCCGTTGCTCAGGCAGGCCAGTGAAATCCCGGAATCGGCAAGGGTTCGCATGGCAGGTTCGGCGTCGGGGTGGGCGGGCAACGCGCCGAAGCCTGCCATGACGTGGCCCACCGCGTCCTCGTCGAGCTCGCCTCGCGCCAGCGTACGCAGCGCCGCGGCGGCAACCACCGGAAACGGCTGGTAGTCGCCGGCCAAGCTCAACGCGATTCCGTCGCGCAGCAGCCGATCAAACCAGCGCTCGGCCAGCTCGGCCGCCAGCCCGACGGTGGCGAATCGGGATCGCAATGGCGCCAACGAGATCAGAGTTTCGACGACGTCGAATACCACCGCCTTCGGCCGGCGCGGTAAGCCCATGCCTCACCTGCCCCAGGGGGAACCGCCGTAAGGCAGGGCGTTCGGCACGCACTCCGGATCGGCGTGCGATTCGATGCCGACAGGAACGGTTGCTTTAGCTTTAGCCATGCCGGTTGCTCCTTCGTGATGGATAGCCGATGGATACCCAATCCGGACGCGGCTATCCCAATGTGAACAGCGAAATACTTGATGATGGTGCCGGACACCGGCCCGGCGGTAGGGCCCGGATTCGAAAGTTATTGCGCGCGAGCGCGCAACCCGCCCTCGTCGACGATCTCGATGACCGCATATCCGACCCGGATCAGCCGATCGCGTTCAAAGTCCTTGATCACCTTGTTAATTGACGGACGCTGGACGCCGAGCATGGCTGCAATGGTGCGCTGCGCCAGTTCGACGTGGTTCTCGACGGCCTCGTCGAGGAGCAGTTGCGCCAGTTGAGCCGACAGCGGCCGGCCAAGCAGTCCGATCAACCGTGACTGACTGGCCGACACTCGTTGCGCCACGCTCGACAGCCAACGCCGCGAAATCGCCGGGTGGGTTGCGAGCAGCCGATCGAATGCCTGCCGATCCAGAAGCAGGCAGCTCGAATCGGTCAGCGCCCTTGCGGTGTAGGGCGGCGGCATGTCGAGCAGCAGCGGGATGTCGCCGTCGACATCACCCGGGCGAAGCACATCGACCACCACGCGCCGCCGCACGGAGCCGACCGCGAGTTCGATCCGTCCTTGCCGCACAATGCACACCCCGCTGGCGGCGCGGTCGGCCAGGAAGACGACCGTTCCCGGGGCAAAGTCTCTGGATTGCAGGCTTTCCGCGAGCGCTGATACATCGTTGGGGTGCAGTGGCGCCGATGCTCCGCGACCCACGCACCGTGCCACCCAGGCTGCGTGTCGGACCTGCGCCTCCGAGACCTGCTGGCCGCCGCCCAGCGATTGCACGAGATGCCGGAGCGGACTTGCCGGGTGGTCTGACATCGCGCCTCCTTCATGCACCGCCGATCATGTCACGAACCGGGCGCCGACGGGTTCGAGCACCACATCGCGAAGGAAGGCAGATATCCGGTTCGGCTCGATGCCCGCTCAGCGATACCCCAGCCTGAGCAGAACTCGAGCATTGAAGGCGCGCTCGGCGGTTGCCGGCAGCCTGAAGTCGAGACCGTCGGCCACCCGATTGATCGTGTTGAACAACGCGCAGACCTCGATCGCGTCGCGGACCGCTTCCGGGCTGACGCCGGTGTCGAGGACCGCGCGCACATCGGGCGGTTCGATTTCATCGGGTGTGCGGGTTAGCTTTTCCAGCAGGCCCAGGGTCGCCCGCACCCGGTCGTCGATTGCGGCGGTACGCCAATCGCTCACTGCCGCAACGGTGATCGCGGGGCCGAGGGCAGCCGAAGCGACCGCCTCGTGGGTGGTGGCGCAGAATTGGCAACGGTTTTGCTCCGAGACAAAGGCGGCGAAGAGTTCGCGCTCACCGACCGGCCACGGCGAGGGTCCCCGCATCACCGCCTGAACCAGTGCGAAGAACGGCTTGCCGAAGAACCGCGGACGGTAGTGCCGCATCTTGATGATGTCGGGTATGTCGCGGCGGGTCGCGGCCCGCAACGCCGCGAACACCAGGCGAGTGCCGAATCGTCCACGTGCGACGCTGTGCAGCCTCACCGCAACGCCTCGTTGAGGGCGGCCATACCCGCGCGCCGGCGGCTGTCACCCGCGCCGAGCGCGGCGGCGATGGTCACCTCGAATATCTGATCTTCGGAATAGCCGGCTCCGCGCATCCGCTCGATGTCGCTGTCCTGTACCCGGTAGGCATGCCGGCGCAGCTTGTCCACATATGCCTGCAACGGCTCGGGCAGGTCATCGCCGTGGTAGGCGGCGCGTCGCAGGGCCGGATCCGTATCGGCCGGGGCATCGAGAACAGCGTGGCGAAGTCTCTCCCGCAGGCGTGGGTATCGGCCAAGTATCGACACCGCGCACCCCCTTGTTGGTGGGCCGGTGTGGCCCGGTACGGCAAGGTGTGTCTGACCTTAGTGATCCCGGTACGGTGCCGTTCAGCCATGGGGCGCACGCCGGCAACCGGCCGGCCTGTCACCATGGAGTACGTGACCACCGCGATTGTGGTGACGGTGCTGGTGCTGGTGGGCATCGGCATCGTGATCAACGAACTTCTCCGGCTGCGCGCGTGGTTGAAGAATTCGCCTATCCCGCCCTCCGAGGGGGACGACACAGAGCCCCCCGACGGGCTCGCGTGATTTCTTGTCGAGATTGCCGCCACGGTCGTGCCTAAGGCGGAAACCACAGCCCTGACGGCAATCTCGATGCAACCGGCTAAGCCCGCAGGGCTGCGACCGTATCGGCCAAGGTGGTGCGCGGATCCCGATAAGTGATACCGAGTTCGTGCTCGCTGGGTGAGTCGTCGGACTCGGGCATCTGGGTGTAGTACTGCATTCCGGCGGCGGTGAACGGATTGTCGAACGGCAGGTACGGAGCGGCCAAGTCCAGCAGTGTCCCCGCGACGCGCAGCACGGTGTCGGGAACCGGGACGCTCACCATCGGCGTCTCGGCCACCTGGCCGAGCATCGTGGCCAGCTCCGTCACCGGAATCCGGTGCCCGCCCACCATGTAGCGGCGGGGTCCCCGGCCCGGCTCCAGCAGCGCGGCATGCACGGCGGCCACGTCGCGGACGTCGATCACCAACCACGCCGCCCGGCGTCCGGGGATCGTGTGCATCTGCAGCGCCGCTTTGACTCCCTCGCCCGCCTCACCGAACTGGTCCCCGACGGGCGGGCCGAGAACCATGCCGGGATAGGTGATGTTCACCGGTGCGCCGGCGTCCTGCAGGCCGCGCGCATAGATTTCGACCTGCGCCTTCGACGTTCCGTAACCGTCCGTTCCGCCGACAACCGGCAGGTCGGCCGTCAGGGTTTCCAAGTCGGGATGAAAGAGCGCGGTGAAACTGGATACGTGCACGATGGGGTCCAGCCCCAGCTGGACGGCTTGGCCGAGGACGTTGCGGGCGCCCTCCATGTTGGTGCTCAGCATCTGCGGCGTCTGGCGCGGGTCGGTGGCGACCAGTGCGGCACTGTGCACGACGGCGTCACATCCGGTCAACGCCGCACGCACCGCGTCGCGGTCCTTGATGTCGGCGGGAACGAAGTCCGATGTGTCGACACCGAGTTTGGCGACGGTTCTCTCTAGCTTTGCCGGATTTCGGACCAGGAAGCGCACCGAATGCCCCGCATCCGCAATGGCCTTGGCGGTCCAGCCGCCGACAAACCCAGTACCTCCGGTTACCAGAACATGCATGCTGCGATTGTGCATGGTGGGCGGACCGGCGCGCGGCCGGGGCGCGCCTAGCGCGTAGCGCCTAGCGCGTAGCGCCTAGCGCGTAGCGCCGGGCGCCCGGCGCCGACTGTGCATCCCATGACGCAACACGCCGACGAAGCGTCGCGTGGTTCACGCTCGGCGGAGGTTTGATCCTAGAGGTGACGCGCCGCGAAATCCGCGCCCTGGCCTGTCATGCCGTTCATCGCATACGAGACGTGGGCTACGGGATCATTGCCGGCACCGCAAACGCCGTCGCCGTTGGCGCACAACTCGATCGTCTTGGGCTGATACAGCGGCCCGATGGTGATCGGCGGTGCGCCGTACCGGTTCAGGAATTGACCCGACGGTGTTCCGAAAAGGGTAACCGCCGCAACGTGATTGGCGATTTCTGCCGGCATCGGCGCGGGCACCGCGGCCGCCGGAACACCGGGCGGCACGGCAGCGGAGGTGACGTAACCGGCCACGGCCGCCCCCTGGGAGTACCCGCCGAGTATCTGCCGAGTCGCCGGGCAGCTGGCCGCCATGGATTCGATATGCGTGCTGGCGTCGCGAACCCCGTCGATAACCGTGAGCGGGAAATCACTGCTGGACAAGTCACTGCTGGCCGGATAGTTGATCGCATACACCCCAAGTGACCTGGAACCGATCTGCGAGCGCAACGCCTCCACGAAAGAGGCTCCGATATTGCCGATACCCGGCGGCTCACCGGTTCCGCGGGCGAACAATACCTCGACGTCGGGGCATGGTTCGGCGGATGCCGACGGGACCTGGACGGCAGGTGCCGCGGCCAACGCGACAGACGTGCCCACTACGACCGCGACGCCGGTTGTCAACCGGCGTACCCAGGCAAACTTTGCCGTCAGCCAGCGCTGGCCCATCGCGGTCATCCCTTACTTCCGGAAGGCATCCTTGACCTTCTCACCGGCATCTTTCAGGCTGGCCTTCGCCTGGTCGGCCCGGCCTCGGTTCGTGGTATCCGGGTCCCCGGTGGCCCTGCCGATCGCCTCCTTGGCCCGCCCGCCCAAGTCTTCGATTTTGTTCTTCAGCTTGTCCTCGGCACTCATTGTCCCTGGATACCCGACATTGGGCGAGGGTGAAACCTCGGCCGGTATCGCGAGGGCACCGCCCGGTCGGCGGTGTGGAAACCCATCAGTGGAAGAAACCCGACTGCCCGGACCCGCCGTCGCACTGAGCCAATCTGCGTATCGGGCGGCTGCGGCGGCCATTGCGGCCGCGGCCGGTCCACGCCAGGATTGACCCGCCAACGCCGCGGTCACGGAGCCGAATGAGCTTGCCGCCAGGTCTAAGTCACTGGCCAACCCGTCCCAAGGCCGCAGCCGCGGTCAGCATCGGAGCCGTTCCCGCTCCAGCGAAGATCCGCGCCGAGTTGACCTCCGGCGGCAACACCGAAAAATTCATCGCCGTGACCCCTTTCCGCCCAGAACTCTACGATCGTGGGCGGCGCCGGGGGGCCGGTTCGAGCTACTTGCTATTTGCTGCGCGGCACCGACCCACGCGGAAGTGTCAGCGGAAGGTCGTTGTAAGTCGCGATGCCGGGCGCCGCGGCGACGACGGCCGGGATGGCGTTGACCACCGGCATCGCCGTCATGATGTGGCCGAGCACCATGAAGTCGGCGATCGTCTCGGCCTGGAAGTACGGCGGCGGCAAGAAGCTGATCCGGGTGGTGACCGTCGGTTGCCCGTCGACCTGGATGACCCAGCCGTCCTGGTCGATCTTCCAGTCGGGCTCGAGGGTTTGTCCCTTGCGCCAGCGGACGTTGAGCTCGACGACGATTGTGCCGTCGCGCACGCCCTGCCAGCTCGCGCGCACACCCGCGACGCAACCCACCGGTATGGTCCACGACCCGAGATCAAGGTCCGCCGTGGTCTGCGCGTACTCGGCCACGCAGCGCACGCCGTCGATCTCGACCCCCAGCGCGTCGGCGACCAACCGGACCGCTTCACCGAAGACGGCCGTCCCGTGCGCGGTCATCGCCTGCAGGTTCGGGTGGTCTATCGGCTGGCCGAAGCCGACCGGCTTTTCCGTCGCCGGGGAGTCGTAGAACGTGGTGTCGGCGGCCTCGTTGACGGTGACCTTGTCGATCCGGTCGCAGACCATCCCGGACACGATGGCCAACAGCTCGGCGAAGCCGGGGCTGACGCCGGAGCCGAAGATCGTCGAGCGGCCCCGCCGGCACGCGTCCAGGATCCGGTCGCGGTCGGCACCCAGGTTGTGCCCGGTGATGAAGGCAGCGGTGGTCACCACATTGACGCCGGCCGACAGGATGCGGACCAGTTCGTCGACGTTCTTCCACATCGGGTTGTAGACCACGCAGTCCGGCTCGAGGTCCAACAGCGCGTCGACATCGTTGGTGGCGGCCACGCCCAGCGGTGCGATGCCGCACAATTCGCCGGCATCGCGGCCGACCTTTTCCGGCGACCATGCATAACACCCCACCAGTTCGAGGGCTGGGTTGGCGGCGATCGCCTGCAGTGCGCTTTTGCCGACGTTTCCGGTGGTCCATTGCACGACCCGATAGGTTTTTGGCACTCGCTCAGCATAGGGACGCGGCCAGGCCGGGCGATAGTGAATCTGACGACGCGACGCGCCGGTGGGGCGTAGTGAGATTCACAGTCGGCTCAATACGCGGACTCGCCGGCCAGGATTTCGGCGAGGAAAGCGTCGGCCGGCGGTCGGTCCAACCGCGCCCGCACCCAGTGGCGGACCCGATCGCGAGTGTGCCGCGATTCTTCGATGTCGGCGCCGATCACCACCGATGTCCGCGGCCAATCATGGTTCCAGGCAGCAGCTTCTGCCATCGCGTGCTGGTGTGCGTCGGCGAGGGCGAGGGTGGCCCGGCCGCCGGCGTCCAGGGCTCCGGCGCCGCTGACCTCCCCGGAGTGCACCCGTACCGGGATGTCGGTGGGCGCATCCGGCCCGACGACGGCTGCGCGTATCACCGCGACAACGCCCGGACCCGCCGGCTCGACACTCCGGTCGACGGTGTCCTCGGCCGCATCGAAGATTCCGGGCGGCACCGCACCCCAGTTGATCGACGCCACGCCCCGGCCGATCGACGCCGCACCGCGCGGAGCCGCATCGGTGCCGGCGGCCAGCGCGTAGTCGTCCCGGCGACCGCTCGGCAACGCCGCGATAACCGACGGATCATCAACTGCCGCGGACAGTTCCAACCAGTCGATGCCGTCGATGCCTGCCACGTCGGCCAACCGGGCGCCGGCTCGTACCAGCTCGAGGACACGCCGATCGTCGGTCCGCAGGTGGGAAAGCAGCACGGCGGCATGCGGTGCCAGCAGCCCGGCCACATCCGAATCCAGGGTGATCACCCGCGCCGGGCGGGTGTTCTGCGCCGGCGTGGACCTCAATCGTGTGCTGGACGGCGGTGCGGGCTACACCGATCGGCTGATTCCGGCGCTGTCCGCCGCGTTCGAGGCGATGTTCAGCTATCCCGGGCCGACGGTGGCCGCAATCAACGGTGCGGCCATCGCGGGCGGATGTGTGCTGGCCTGCGCCTGCGATCGGCGATTGATCAGCCCCGATGCCCAGATCGGGGCATCAGAGGTGCGGGTCGGAGTGCCGTTCCCGGTCGCTGCGCTGGAGGTGATGCGCTATGCCTGCGGCGACCGCGCCGAGGAGGTGCTGCTGGGCGGCGGCACGTTCCGCGGGCCCGAGGCCGTCGTGCGGGGACTTGCGCACGCCGTCGTCGACGAGGGCCTTCTCGAGGCGGCCGTCGCGGAGGCAGCGAGCCTTGGTGACATTCCGGCCGAGGCATACCGGCACACCAAAATCCAGCTGCGGGCGCCCACGGTGGTGCGAATGCGCGAATCCGGCGACATCGACGACGGCGTCCGGCGGCGCTGGGGTGCCGAGCAGACCCGGCAGGGGATCGCCGACTACCTGGAGCGCCTTCGCCGGCGCTGAGCTAATCCTCGACCGTGACCCCGCCGCGGGTGCGGGTGCGCCGGCGGCGGTGGGACGTCTTGCCGGTCGGGCGGCGGTTACGTATCGCGCTCCGCGGCTCCTCGGCGGCTTCAGTCTCTTCGGGCTCTTCGGTCTCTTCGGTAGCGTTGGCCTCGGGCGTTTCCTCGGCCGTTCCTTCCGGCTCAACCTCAGCCGTAGGTTCCGGGGTCTCCGGCTCGGCCGGCTCCTCTTCGGTTGCTGGGGATTCGGCTTCGGTCGTTTCAGCGGCCTCGGCCCCGGCTTCTTCTTTTTCTTCGGCTTCTTCGGTCTCAGCCTCTTCGGTCTCAGCCTCGTCGGTCTCGCCTGGCTTCTTGCGGCGAATGCGCTGCTGCTTGGTCGCCTTCGGCTTGAGCGGTTTCGGTGGCGGCGGCGGCAATTCCGCGACAAACGACAGGTAGAACGCGAAGAACCCGAGCACCCCGATGGCGGCGGCGGCCCCATAGATCCCGAACAACCACTGTCCCGCGGAGTCCAGACTGAGCCAGATCTCGCTGATCGCGGTGCCGATGATCAACACGCCCGCCAGCACATGGGCCACGATCGACCAGGTTCTTATCGACAGCGCGAGCTGCGGGGTGCCGAGTTCCGGCTTCCGGGTGCGCAACAGGGTGAACACCACCGGCAGTGCGGCCAGGCCGATCAGCGCGCCGGCCACGATCCGCAGCGTCGTTCCCAACGCGTGCGAGGTCTCGCCCATCAGCTCGTACCAGCGGGGCAACACGAAATAGAAGTAGAGGAGGCCGGCGGCGATCGAAAACGACGCGTGCCAAACGACGGCCCACTTGCGGCGCATATGCCTCCTCATACTGGTTGGCACTGGTCAGCTTAACGTTGCCGCACAAGCTGGCCGGCCCACACCGGGTGTGTCCGCGCTGCGGACTCATGGCGGAGGATGCGGGATTTGAACCCGCGAGGGCTATTAACCCAACCCGCGTTCCAGGCGAGCGCCATAGGCCACTAGGCGAATCCTCCGCCGATATGGTAGCCGCTGGACGGGGCCAGGTGTCCTGCGGCCGCCGTGGAGCGCGTCAGCCGGGGTACTAGACTCGCCGGTGGACCCCGCGCGGCGTCTATCCTGTGAACTCCCCCAGGGCCGGAAGGCAGCAAGGGTCAACGGGCTCTGTCGGGTGCGCGGGGTCCCCTCTGCTCAGGGGTGACGCAACCCGATCAAGACCTGCCGCATGACCCACAGTGTCACGGTTTTCAGGTTCGATGGCGAAAGGGCCGCATGGTGTCGTTCGATTCCCTCAACCGTGACGAGTTGGCGGCGCTGCATGACCGCCATCAGCAGGATTACGCGGAGCTGCAGGCCAAGAAGCTGGCGCTGGACCTCACCCGGGGCAAACCGTCCGCGGCGCAACTCGACCTGTCCAACCAGCTGCTGAGCCTGCCCGGAGACGACTATCGCGATCCGGAGGGCGTCGACACCCGCAACTACGGCGGCCTGCACGGTCTGCCGGCCCTGCGAGCCATCTTCGGTGAGCTGCTCGGAATGCCGGTACAGAACCTGATCGCGGGCAACAACTCCAGCCTGGAGTTGATGCATGACGTGGTCGCGTTCTCGATGCTCTACGGCGGCGTCGATTCGCCCCGGCCGTGGAAAGACGAACTGAGCGTCAAGTTCCTGTGTCCCGTTCCCGGGTATGACCGGCACTTCGCGATTACCGAGACGATGGGCATCGAGATGATCCCCGTCCCGATCCTCGACGACGGCCCCGACGTCGACCTGATCGAAGAATTGGTCGCCGCCGATGCCGCGATCAAGGGCATGTGGACGGTGCCGGTGTTCGGCAACCCCACCGGTGTCACGTATTCCTGGGAAACCGTTCGCCGGCTGGCCCTGATGCGCACGGCGGCGCCCGACTTCCGCTTGTTCTGGGACAACGCCTACGCGGTACACACCCTGACCCATGACTTCATCCGCCAGGTCGACGTGCTGGGGCTGGCCGCCAAGGCCGGCAACCCGCACCGGCCGTACGTCTTCGCGTCCACATCGAAGATCACCTTCGCCGGAGCGGGTGTCAGCTTCTTCGGCGGGTCGCTGGGCAACATCGCGTGGTATCTGCAATATGCCGGGAAGAAATCGATCGGCCCGGACAAGGTCAACCAGCTACGGCATCTGCGGTTTTTCGGCGACGCCGACGGCGTGCGCCTGCACATGCTGCGCCACCAGCAGATACTGGCGCCCAAGTTCGAGTTGGCGTTGGAGATCCTGGATCAGCGGCTCCGGGATTCCAAGATCGCCTCCTGGACTGAGCCCAAGGGCGGCTATTTCATCAGCCTCGACGTGCTGCCGGGAACAGCGCGGCGCACCGTGGCATTGGCCAAGGACGCCGGAATCGCGGTTACCGAGGCGGGTGCCTCGTTCCCGTATCGAAAGGATCCCGACGACAAGAACATCCGGATCGCGCCCACGTTCCCGTCGCTTCCCGACCTGCGCGACGCCGTCGACGGCCTGGCTACCTGCGCCCTGCTGGCCGCCACCGAGGCGTTGCTGGTCCGCGGCTAGCGCACTGTTGTCGATTGCGTGCGCACAGGGTTTTCGCGGTGAGGTCATGGCGGCGTAAACCGCGAAAATCCCGCCCGGTGTTCGCCCGCGACGCCGTGAGAGCACACTCGATGCCCTGCCGGGCGCTAGTCACCCAAGCTGAGTAGCCTGCTGACCGTGGCTCTCTACCGCAAGTATCGACCGGCAACGTTCGCCGAGGTGGTGGGGCAGGAGCACGTCACCGAGCCGCTGTCGGTCGCCCTGGAAGCCGGCCGGATCAACCACGCGTACCTGTTCTCGGGGCCGCGTGGCTGCGGGAAGACGTCGTCGGCGCGCATCCTGGCGCGCTCCTTGAACTGTGCCCAGGGCCCGACGGCCACGCCGTGCGGTATCTGTGAGTCCTGCGTGGCGCTGGCGCCCAACGCCCCGGGCAGCATCGACGTGGTCGAACTCGACGCTGCCAGTCACGGCGGCGTGGACGACACCCGCGAGCTGCGGGATCGCGCGTTCTACGCACCGGCTCAGTCGCGGTACCGGGTGTTCATCGTCGACGAGGCGCACATGGTGACCACCGCCGGTTTCAATGCGCTGCTCAAGATCGTCGAAGAACCGCCCGAGCACCTGATCTTCATCTTCGCCACCACCGAACCGGAAAAGGTGCTGCCCACCATTCGGTCGCGCACCCACCACTACCCGTTCCGGTTGCTGCCGCCGCGCACCATGCGAGGGCTGATCGGGCGAATCTGTGAGCAGGAGGGCGTCGTCGTGGACGACGCGGTGTACCCGCTGGTGATCCGAGCCGGCGGCGGGTCCCCGCGTGACACGCTGTCGGTGCTGGACCAGTTGGTGGCCGGCTCCGACCACGGCGACGACGGCATCCGGGTGACCTACCAGCGGGCATTGGGGCTGCTGGGGGCCACCGATGTGGGCCTGATCGACGACGCGGTCGACGCACTGGCCGCGGGCGATGCGGCGGCGTTGTTCGGGGCGGTCGAATCGGTGATCGACGCCGGGCACGACCCTCGCCGTTTCGCCACCGATCTGCTGGAACGATTCCGGGATCTCCTTGTCCTGCAAGCGGTTCCGGATGCCGTGTCTCGCGGCGTTGTGGATGCGCCGGAGGACGTGCTGGACCGGATGCGGGATCAGGCGGCACGCATCGGGCCGGCGACCCTGACCCGGTACGCCGAGGTGGTTCAGGCCGGTCTGGGCGAGATGCGCGGCGCGACTGCGCCGCGCCTGCTCCTGGAAGTGATTTGCGCGCGGCTGCTCCTGCCGTCGGCCAGTGACGCCGAATCCGCGTTGCTGCAACGTGTCGAGCGGATCGAGACCCGGTTGGCCATGTCGATCCCGGCCGCTGCAGAGACACCGGACACCGCGGCGCCGAGCCGTCCGACACCGCCCGCGCGCCCGGCGGACACTTTGGCGCCGAGCCGTCCGACACCGCCCGCGCGCCCGGCGGACACTGCGGCCCCGAGTCGTCCGACACCGCCCGCGCGCCCGGCGGACACCGCGGCCCCGCGCCGTCCGACGGCGCCCGAGCCGGCTCCCGAATCGGCTCCCGAACCGGAGAAGGCGCCAAGCGAACTCAACGCAGCCGCCGTTCGCACCATGTGGCCGACGGTGCGTGACAAGGTTCGCCAGCGCAGCCGCACCACCGAGGTGATGCTGGCGGGGGCCACCGTTCGCGCGCTGGAGGGCAACATGCTGGTGCTGACCCACGATTCGGCGCCGCTGGCCCGGCGCTTATCCGAACAGCGCAATGCCGACGTCATCGCCGAGGCACTCAAAGACGCATTGGGGGTCGCCTGGCGGGTGCGCTGCGAGGTGGGCGGACCCGAGCCCGTCGCAGCCTCGGTGCCCGCGAAAGCGGAAGAGATTGTGCCAGAAGCCGATTCCGCTAAGCCCAGGGAAGACGAAGAGGAACGCATGCTCGCCGAAGCCAGCCGCAACAACCCCTCCGAGCCGCGCCGCGACCCCGAAGAGGTGGCACTCGAGCTGCTGCGTAACGAACTGGGCGCCCGGCCCGTCGACTAATTTAAGTCTAAGAGCCTGTTCACAAACCCGTGTGACTGTAGTGACAGATGATAACGATGTGATAACGATTGTGTGTCGCGCAATGGGATGAGGCGGGGCTCGCGGTAGCGGATGAACACCACATCCCTCTCGCTGCCGGAGCCCCGTGAGTGCCTGTCTACCTTGTCACGTCCCCGAAAACCAGTTGCGCCGCCGCGGGTTGCCTATGTTGT
>NZ_UPHQ01000248.1 GCF_900566055.1 Mycobacterium innocens | reverse complement strand
GTCGGCAGGGGGCCAGCCGCCGGCAGGGGGCCAGCCCCCGGGAGCGGGCGGGTTACCGGGAGGGGGCGGGCCGCCGCACTGATGCGGTGGCATCCGCCGGTGTCTTGTTGCATGACCATCAACCGAGGCGCCGCGCCACCCGGGGGCTTCGCAACTTGTCGGCAGAACCCGCGTCGAGGACACCGGGCTCACAAAATTCGAAAGGGAATATCGATCAATGTTGACACCACAATCCGCGCCGGTCGCAGATGTCGGGGGCGTGAACTTCGACGCGGCAGACCGACTGGCAATCATGAACTTGTTCGGCGCTTACGCCTACACCTACGACCAAGACAGGCTTGACGATTTTCGCTCCTTGTTCACCGATTCGCCGGAGCTTGTCTTACTGCACGACAACCGGGAGCTTACGGCGGACATCGATACCGTGATGCGGTTGCTCTCAGTACGGAAATCGGGTTTCAGGGCATCGGGAAACAAACGGCGTCATGCCTTGAACTCGTTGTGGTTCACCGGCCAAAGCGCTGATGAAGCTACCGGGTACTGCTATGTCCAAGTATTCTCAATCCGGCAAGGTGGTTCGCCCGTTGCCGATCTCACCGGCTGTTACGACTTCACCGTGGTCAAGCAGCAGGGTGTGTGGAGGATCAGTCGATGGGTGGTGACCGCCGACCAGACCGAAACCGACTCCCGAGCGACGCCGGCTCGGCAAGCGTGAGCACGGTGTCGTCAGTCGCTTAGCCGGCGCGGGCGGCGGGTGCGCAACGGCAGCGAGAGGATGCGCATGGCCCCCACCGAGGAAAACAGCAAGTCCGGCACCACGTCCGGCGGCGATCTCGAAGGCGTGATAAGCCGCATCATTCGCAGCGAGCCGCCGGCCACGGAGGTCATCGATCGCGTCGCCGCGCAGATTCACCGGAACGTCGTGGTTACCACCTTGTGCAATCCGCTGGCGCACAACGCATTGAACCTGGCGGCTTGGCGCCGGCTGAAGCTGCTGTTCGACGACCTGGCGCGGGAATCAGACCTGCGGGCGGTTGTCGTTCGCGGCGCGGGCGATGCGGCGTTCGCCGCAGGCGCCGACATCAGCGAGTTTTCGCGCACCCGGATGACCGCCGTGGACGCCGCGAACTACAACGAGAGCGTCGCAGCCTGCCTCCGAGCCGTGACCGCACTACCGGTTCCGGTGATCGCGGCGGTGCGTGGTCTTGCCGTCGGTGGCGGCTGCGAACTGATCGCCGCGTGCGATGTCCGTATCGCGGCCGACGACGCGCGCTTTGGCATCCCGATCGGCAAGCTCGGCGTCACGCTCGGCCTCACCGAGTCCGATACCGTTGCGGGCCTCATCGGTCCGGCGGCACTGAAGTACCTGTTGTTCAGCGGAGAGCTGGTCGACGTCGAGCAGGCCGCGCGGTGGGGATTGGTGCAGAAGGTCGTCGCTGCAGACGAATTGCCGGACGCAACAGCCAAACTGGTCGGTCAGATCTGCCGGCAATCGGCGGTGACCATGCGCGCGACGAAGGTGGTTGCCAACATGCACGGCCGGGCGCTGACCGCAGCCGATACCGATGCCCTGATCCGATTCGGTGTCGAAGCCTACGAAGGAGCCGATGTCCGAGAAGGGGTGGCCGCCTTCAGCCAGCGGCGACCGCCGAGATTCGGTGACAGCCAGGAGATCTGAGGTTTCAGCGCAACGAGGGCGGGCTGAGTGCGACCGAAGCCTCGGCGGTGTAGCACAAGAAGGTCAGGGTTTCCTGAAGATAGAGCTGCACGGTGTCGGCGTCGTGACTGGTGTACCCGATCGCGACGTCGGTGCCCAGCTGCAGGTTGAAGTCACCCCCGCGGGTGGTCAGCACGAAAGCGCCGTCGATGGCCGGCGCCCAGATGATGTCGCCGTCGACCAGCCGGTTCAAGTGTTCGCGGATGGGGTAGCCGTGCTCGGTGGTCTCGCTGACCTTGGTGTAGACGTCGGCTGCGAGCAGCACCGAATACGGCCCGTCGACGCCGGCCAGGCGCAGCTCGGTCAGCGCCTGCGAGATGACGTCCGGGATTTCGCGCGGGTCCTCGGGCAAGGTCAGCGGGCGGTTCGCGCTGGCGCTGCGGATGCCCTCGATCGACGCGGCCGCGTAGCCCTCGAAGATGGTGCGGTCCTCGACGAAGGCCAGCTTCTTGGCGGCCGCCTTCACCGGGTCCCAGTCCGAGTCCCGGGAACCACGCTCGACGTCGTCGATCTCGTTGCGCGACAAGGTGAACGGGACACGCAGCCGAACCAGGGGTTTGCTGGCACGCAGGTGGGCGATGACGCCGTCGGTGGGCGCGGTCACGTCGAGCAGCCGACCGGTGCTGACCGCCGCGGCGACCGGTCCGCCGGGACCGCTGACGTCGACCACCCGGCGCCCGGCGATATGCCGCTTGAAGGTCCGGGTGGCCTCCAATTCGATTTCGGCCCAAGCTGATTCGGTGACCGGAGCCAGTTCGCGGTACAGGTTGTTCATCGGGAGGTTCCTTTCAGGCTGCCGATCGGGAGTGAACCGTCGTCGGGGGCCGGCACGGCCGCCGCAGCGGGCGCCGGTGATTGGGGCAGCCGCGGCGGATCGTCGAGGAAGTCGACGGTGGGGGAGAAGAACAGCCCGCCGGTGACTGCCGTGGAAAAATCCAGAATGCGGTCGGTGTTTCCGGCGGGATCGCCGAGAAACATGTTGTGCAGCATCTGTTCGGTGACTTCGGGCGCGCGTGAATAGCCGATGAAGTACGTGCCGTACTCGCCCTTGCCGACCTCGCCGAACGGCATGTTGTGTCGCACGATCTTCAACTCGGTGCCGTCGTCGGCAGTGACGACGTTGAGCGCGATATGCGAGTTGGCCGGCTTCAGGTCATCGCCAAGTTCGATGTCTTCCAGCTTGGTGCGCCCGATCACCCGCTCCTGCTCGGTGACCGACAGCGAGTCCCAGGACCGCATGTCGTGCACATACTTCTGCACGTGCACATAGCAGCCGCCGGCGAACTCCGGATCCTCGTCGCCGACCGCGGTCGCGCTGACAGCGATTGGGCCGCTTGGGTTTTCGGTGCCGTCGACGAAACCCAGCAGATCGCGGTTGTCGAAGAAGCGGAATCCGTGCACCTCGTCGACAACGGTGACCGCGCCGGCCATCGCATTGAGAATGCGCCCGGCCAATTCGAAGCACACGTCCATACTCTCGGCGCGAATGTGAAACAACAGGTCCCCCGGGGTGGCCGGCGCGGTGTGCCGCGGCCCGTGCAGCGCGACGAACGGATGCAGCTTCGCCGGCCGCGGACCGGAAAACAACCGGTCCCAGGCGTGCGAGCCGATCGAGGTCACCACCGACAGATTCTTGCTCGGGTCGCGAAACCCTATCGCGCGCACCAATCCCGAGATGTCGGCCAGCGCGTCATGCACGGCCGGCTCACCGCCGTCGTCGATGGTGGCCACGAGAAAAATCGCGGCCGGCGTCAGCGGCGCGAGGATAGGTTGTGGCTGAACCGATGGCACTCTGCCGACCCTAGCGTGGACCACCTGGTCCCCGACAGCCATGATGGTGAGCATGTCCGGCGGGCCCACACCCACAGCCAGTGCGCGAGGCCTCTGCGAGTTCATCGACGCCTCGCCGTCGCCGTTTCACGTGTGCGCCACCGCGGCCCGGCGGTTGCTGGACGCCGGATACACCGAACTCAGCGAAACCGACCGTTGGCCGCAGCAGCCGGGCCGTTACTTCACCGTCCGGGCCGGCTCGCTGGTCGCCTGGAACAGCGATCACGCCACCGCCGCCCCCGCACCGTTTCGGATCGTCGGCGCGCACACCGACAGTCCTAATTTGCGGGTCAAACAGCACCCGGACCGGCTGGTCGCCGGCTGGCGGGTGGTGGCGCTGGAGCCGTACGGAGGAGCGTGGCTCAATTCCTGGTTGGACCGCGACCTGGGCGTCAGCGGGCGGCTGTCGGTGCGAGACGGCTCCGCGGTGCGTCACCGGCTGGTTCGCATCGACGAGCCGATTCTTCGGGTGCCGCAGCTGGCCATCCATCTGGCCGAGGACCGCAAGTCGCTGACGCTGGATCCCCAACGGCACGTCAACGCGGTCTGGGGGGTTGGTGCGACACCCGGTGCTTTTGTCGACTATGTCGCTGACCGCGCCGCAGTGACCGCGTCCGACGTGCTGGCCGTCGACCTGATGACGCATGACCTGACCCCGGCAGCGGTGATCGGCGCCGACAGCGGCCTGCTGAGCGCGCCGCGGCTGGACAACCAGGCCAGTTGCTATGCCGGGCTGGAAGCGCTGCTTTCCGCCCGGCCGCGCGATGTGCTGCCGGTTTTGGTGATGTTCGACCATGAGGAGGTCGGTTCGTCCTCGGACCGCGGCGCGCAGTCAAACCTGCTGGGTACCGTGCTGGAACGGATCGTGTTGGCCGCCAACGGCAACCGGGAGGACTTCCTGCGGCTGCTGCCGGCGTCGCTGCTGGCGTCGGCCGACATGGCCCATGCCACCCACCCCAATTACCCCGATCGGCACGAGCCGGGCCACCTCATCGAAGTCAACGCCGGGCCGGTGCTCAAGGTGCACCCGAATCTGCGATACGCCACCGACGGGCGTACCGCCGCGGCGTTCGCGATGGCCTGCCGGCAGGCCGGTGTGCCGCTGCAGCGGTATGAGCATCGGGCCGACCTGCCGTGCGGGTCGACCATCGGGCCGCTGGCGTCGGCCCGGACCGGCATCCCCACCGTCGACGTGGGTGCTGCCCAGCTTGCGATGCATTCGGCACGGGAGCTGATGGGCGCGCACGACGTTGCCGCGTATTCTGCCGCGTTGCAAGCGTTTCTGTCGCCCGGGGCATAGGGTCTTGGGCTATGGCGCTCAGCGTGGAGATGGTCACTTTCGACTGCGACGACCCGGTGCGGCTGGCCGGCTGGTGGGCCGAGCACTTCGGCGGTACCACACGCGAGTTGCTGGCGGGCGAATTCATCGTGGTGGCCCGCGACCAAGTGCCGCGGCTGGGGTTTCAGAAGGTGCCCGATCCCACACCGGGGAAGAACCGGGTACATCTGGATTTCACCGCCGAGGATGTGGACGCCGAAGTGGCGCGGTTGACGGCCGGCGGTGCCACCGAGGTGGAGCGGCACCAGTTCGGCGAGAACTTCCGCTGGGTGGTACTGGCCGACCCGGAGGGCAACCTGTTCTGCGTGGCGGGACGGTAACTCGAGCGTCTCGGGCGAGCGTGACGTGGCTGTGAAACCGTCGCGAAATTCGCGCGCTGACGTCACGCTCGGCGAGAAGGATCGCCCGACCTAGACTGTCTGGCGTGACGAGCGCGCAGACCCACGTGATTGACACCGTCGAACATGCCGCAACCACCCCCGACCAACCGCAACCCTTCCACGAGCTGGGCCTCAAAGACGACGAGTACCAGCGGATCCGCGAGATCCTCGGCCGTCGGCCCACCGACACCGAGCTGGCCATGTACTCGGTGATGTGGAGCGAACACTGCTCGTACAAGTCCTCCAAGGTGCACCTGCGCTACTTCGGCGAGACGACCACTGACGAGATGCGCGCCGGGATGCTGGCCGGCATCGGTGAGAACGCCGGCGTGGTCGACATCGGCGACGGCTGGGCCGTCACCTTCAAAGTGGAATCGCACAACCACCCGTCCTACGTCGAGCCCTACCAGGGCGCGGCCACCGGGGTCGGCGGCATCGTGCGCGACATCATGGCCATGGGCGCCCGTCCGGTCGCGGTGATGGACCAGTTGCGGTTCGGCGCGGCCGATGCCCCCGATACCCGCCGCGTCGTCGACGGCGTGGTCCGCGGTATCGGCGGCTACGGCAACTCGCTGGGCCTGCCGAACATCGGTGGCGAGACCGTCTTCGACCCGTGCTATGCCGGAAATCCGTTGGTGAACGCGTTGTGTGTCGGCGTATTACGCCAGGAGGACCTGCATCTCGCATTCGCCTCCGGGGCCGGCAACAAGATCATCCTGTTCGGCGCGCGCACCGGGCTCGACGGCATCGGCGGGGTGTCGGTGCTGGCGTCGGACACCTTCAGTTCTGATGGCACCGACGGCGCCGCCCGCAAGAAGCTGCCCTCGGTGCAAGTGGGCGACCCGTTCACCGAGAAGGTGCTCATCGAATGCTGCCTCGAGCTGTACGCGGGCGGGCTGGTGATCGGCATCCAGGATCTTGGTGGAGCCGGGTTGGCTTGTGCCACTTCGGAATTGGCTTCTGCCGGGGACGGTGGTATGACGATCCGGCTCGATGCCGTCCCGCTGCGCGCCAAGGACATGACCTCCGCCGAGGTGCTCTGCAGCGAGTCGCAGGAACGCATGTGCGCGGTGGTCGCCCCGGAGAACGTGGACGCCTTCATGGCGGTGTGCCGCAAGTGGGAGGTGCTGGCCACCGTGATCGGCGAAGTCACCGACGGTGACCGGTTGCGGATCAGCTGGCACGGCGAGACCGTCGTCGACGTGCCGCCCCGCACGGTGGCCCACGAGGGGCCGGTATACCACCGACCGGTCGCCCGTCCCGAATCGCAGGACGCCCTCAACGCCGACACCTCGGCCAAGCTGCCGCGCCCGGTCGCCGGGGCCGAGTTGCGCGCGACTTTGCTTGCGCTGCTGGGCAGTCCGCACCTGTGCAGCCGGGCGTTCATCACCGAGCAGTACGACCGATACGTGCGCGGCAACACCGTGCTGGCCGAGCACGCCGACGGCGGCGTGCTGCGCATCGACGAGTCGACCGGCCGCGGCATCGCGGTCTCGACCGACGCGTCGGGGCGCTACACCATGCTGGACCCCTACGCCGGCGCCCAACTCGCGCTGGCCGAGGCGTACCGCAACGTCGCCGTCACCGGCGCCACCCCGGTCGCGGTGACCGACTGCCTCAACTTCGGCTCGCCGGAAGATCCCGGCGTGATGTGGCAGTTCGCCCAGGCGGTCCGTGGACTCGCCGATGGCTGTGCGGCCCTGGGCATTCCGGTGACCGGCGGCAATGTCAGCTTCTACAACCAAACCGGGTCCACGGCGATCATGCCCACGCCGGTGGTCGGGGTGCTCGGCGTCTTGGACGATGTAAGTCGACGCCTTCCCACCGCGCTCGGCCGTGAGCCCGGTGAAACGCTGATGCTGCTGGGCGACACCCGCGACGAGTTCGACGGATCGGTCTGGGTTCAGGTGACCGCCGACCACCTGGGCGGCCTGCCGCCCAGAGTCGACCTGGCCCGCGAGCGACTGCTGGCCGAGGTGCTGCGCTCGGCCTCGCGCGACGACCTGGTGTCCGCGGCGCACGACCTGTCCGAAGGGGGGCTCGCCCAGGCCGTCGTCGAAGCAGCGCTGGCAGGTGAAACCGGTTGCCGGATCGTGCTTCCCGAAGGAACCGATCCTTTCATGATGCTGTTCTCCGAGTCGGCAGGCCGGGCATTGGTCGCGGTGCCGCGCACCGAAGAGAGCCGGTTCCGGGCGATGTGCGAGGCGCGCGGCCTGCCCGCGATTCGAATCGGCGTCGTCGATCAGGCCTCGGATGTCGTCGAGTTCCACGGATTGTTCACGGTGTCGCTGACCGAACTGCGCCAGACGTCCGAGGCGGTGCTCCCGCGATTCTTCGGGTAAGTCGTTTTCGCGCAGTGTCTTTGGCCGCCGGCCTGGTCGGCTGGAGCTTTGTCGCCCCACGGCTGCCCACCGCGTGGCGGGTACCGCTGCAGGCGGGGCTGGGGTGGTTGCTGGTGTGGCTGACCCGGGCGCCACTGGGTCTTCGTCCGCCGCGGCTGTGGGCGGGATTGCGGCTGGGCTCGACGGCCGCGGCAGCGGCGACGACGGCGATCGCGGCGACGACACCGGTGCCCGCGGTGCGATTGTCGATGTCGGCGCGGCCGTTGCCGGCGTCGGCGCCGGGATGGCTGGTACTGCACATACCCATCGGCACGGTGTGGGCCGAGGAGGCCGCATTTCGGGCGGCGCTGGCCACCACCGGGACTCAGGCATTCGGCCCGGCGGGTGGGCGGCTGCTGCAGGCCGGCGCCTTCGGCCTTTCCCACATTGCCGACGCGCGCGCGACGGGTGCGCCGCTGGTGCCCACGGTACTGGTCACCGGCCTTGCGGGGTGGGTGTTCGGATGGCTGGCCGAGCGTTGCGGCAGCCTGGCGGCGCCGATCCTGACGCATCTGGCGATCAATGAGGCCGGCGCGGTTGCGGCGCTGACCGTCCAGCGGCGCCGGCGGGCGAGCGCTGCGGGCACACTGGCACGCCGTTATACTTGACGGGCTGTGCTTTTCCAGCGATCACCAGACCGAGAGGGTTGGCACCTCAGGTGCACAGACTTAGGGCCGCGGAGCATCCGCGGCCGGAATACGTTCTCCTACATATCAGCGACACGCATCTCGTCGGCGGGGATGGTCCCCTATACGGCGCTGTGGATGCCGACGGCCGGCTGGGTGAGCTGCTCGACCAGCTGACCCACTCCGGGTTGTGTCCGGATGCCATCGTCTTCACCGGCGACCTGGCCGACACCGGCGAGGCACAGGCGTATCGCAAGCTGCGAGCCGAGGTGGAACCGTTCGCGGCCGAGCTTGGCGCCGAACTCATCTGGGTGATGGGCAACCACGACGACCGGGCAGCGCTGCGCAGCTTCCTGCTCGACGAGGCGCCGTCGATGGCGCCGCTGGACCGGGTGCATATGATCGACGGCCTGCGGATCATCACCCTGGATACCTCGGTACCCGGATACCATCACGGCGAACTGCGACGCTCCCAATTGAGCTGGCTGGCCACGCAATTGGCGACTCCGGCACCGCACGGCACCATCCTGGCGCTGCATCATCCGCCGATCCCCAGTGTCTTGGACCTCGCGGTCACGGTGGAACTCCGGGATCAGGCCGCCCTGGGCCGGGTACTCGACGGCAGCGACGTGCGGTCCATTCTGGCTGGGCACCTGCACTACTCGACGAACGCCACCTTCGTCGGGATCCCGGTGTCGGTGGCATCGGCCACCTGCTACACCCAGGACCTCACCGTTGCCGCAGGCGCAACCCGCGGCAGGGACGGCGCGCAGGGATGCAACCTGGTGCACGTCTACCAAGACACCGTGGTGCATTCGGTGATCCCGCTCGGTAGCGGAAAAACCGTGGGCACCTTTGTCTCTCCCGCCCAGGCGAAACGTCAGATCGCCGAAAGCGGGATGTTCATCGAGCCGTCACGGCGCGATTCGCTGTTCAGCCAGCCTCCAATGGTGCTGACGCCAGCGGCGCGTCCGGGGCCGGCCCGCTGACGTCCGCGGCGACCTTCTCCCACGGCGCGGGGATCGGAAAGTACCGCTCCAAGAAACTGACCACCCGTTGTGCCCGCTCGACCGGGTCGACTTCGGGGAAGCTCCCGTCGTTCAGGCAGAAGAAGTGGTACTGGCGGTGTTTCCGCAATTCCTCCAGCAGGTCCAGGCCCGCGTGGGTGGTGGTGTCGACGTAGCGGACCTTGGCATTTTCCTGTTGGACGGCACGGCCGGTCATCAGCGCGTAGTAGTGGTACAGCGAGTTGGTTACCGAGATGTCGGTGGCCGACCGGAACGCGCTGGCCCGGGTGTGCGCGAATTCCTCCGGGAACTCCTGCTCCATCTCGATGAGCACGCTTTTGCGCAGCGGGACCGCGGTGTGCTCGAGATGGCGCGTGATCAGGTGCCCGAACCGCTCGAACAGCAGCCGCCGGTTGACTCGGGCCGCGTTCTCATGACCACTGCGGTCCGGATCGTTGGCGCCCAGCCCTATCCGGGTCTTGGCCTCGATGAACTTCGTGACGCCGCCGGGGGAGAAGAACATGCTGGCCTTGACCGGCCGCCCGAAGAACATGTCGTCGTTGGAATACAGGAAATGCTCGCTCAGCCCCGGGATGTGGTGCAGCTGGCTCTCCACCGCATGCGAATTGTAGGTAGGCAATGCGGCACGATCCGAGAAGTGGTCCTCGGCTCGAACGATGGTGATTTTCGGATGGTCGGCTAACCACCGCGGCGGGGCTGAATCGGTCGCAATGAAGATGCGACGGATCCACGGGGCAAACATGTTGACCGACCGCAGCGCGTATTTCAACTCATCAATTTGCCTGATCCGCGCTTCGGCGTCGTCGCCTTCGCCCACCACATACTGCGACATTTGCGCGGCGCGCCGCGCCCGGAAAACCGGGTCACTGCCGTCGACCCAGGAGAACACCAGGTCAACGTCGAATGTCACGTCGCTGGCGTGGGGCGTGAACATTCCCTCCAGCGTCGGCCATTTGTACCCGTACAACTTGACCGTCGCCGGGACCAGCTCATTGCGGGGCAACACTTTGCGGGTGAGTGAGTTCTCCACCGGACAACGGATCACCGTCTCGTCGAAAACCCAGAATTGAAGCTCAACTCCGAATGCCGGACCATACCGAAATCCGCCCGGCGCAATCCGTTGCCGATACAGCCTGAGGATTCGCGGATCACCCATTGCGGAAAGCCGGCCATTGGCCAGCAACACCGCAGGAATGCCCTTCTGGTCGATTGTCTTGGCGTACATCGGCTCGGTGCTGCACGCCGCAGCAAGGGCATGCTCGACCGCGGGACGCAGTCGGATGTCGATGGCCAGGATCGGCCCGTTCTTGTGGTCGCGAACCAACAGAAACGGAATATTGGCCCGGTTCAACGCCTTTCGCAAAAAAACCAGATCTTCGAGCTGTGCCTCGTGCGGGGTAAGGCTGGATTCCAGGCGGGCGATTTTGCCTCGCCGGGTGACGATGATCGGAGCCAGGCTACGCTCGGCGGCCCGGCCGCCATCGCTTGAAGGGATTCTGGGCATCGGAACACCGCCTTAGGTAGAGGTGATTACGGCACGGAGAGGATCTCACACTTTGTGCGCCGATGCAGAGTGAGAGCGCTCCCCGCTATCGAAGCGGATGAATGCGATGTGAGCCAAGTCTACAACGCTTGTGCGACAGCCAATTTAGCACCGCCTGGCTACCCGCTGGCAATCTGCTTGTGGCGGCTGGGTATCACCGGGTTCAGTTTTCAGTGGACCCGGTCCTGCTGGTCGGGCAACACGGTGCCGTCGGCTTGGCGCAGCGGCGCCCGGCCGCCGTCGGGCTCGTCGAATCCCTGGGTTGCGCACGGGTAGGGCGGGCTCATCGGCAGCGGATTGACAAAGACCGGGTTGACCATCCAATTGCCGTCGGCATTGGCGTACGCCCAGCACATCAACTCGATCTGGTTGCGATTCAGGACCAGGCGCAGCGCGGTCGCGTCCGTGATGAACGACACGTCTCCGTCGGAGTCGCCTGCGGCGAACACCTGCCGACGCTGCTCCGGAGACTGCTGGAAGGCAGCTGCGCCCTGGACGCCGAACAGTTGCTCGTTGACCCGGCACCGCTTGCCCTCGTTGAAGGGCATCGACGGTTCGCCGCCGCACCACCCAAGGCGGGGCGTCAGGACGTCACCGTCATGGTCTGTGCGCACGCCCATCACGTGGTCAGCCGGGATGCCGATGTCGGTCGCCCACACCCGGACCACCGGCTCAGCCGACGCGGAGATAATCCGCACGCCGAACCCGTTGGCTTGCAGCGTGCCGACGAGGTCTCGCATCTGTGTGTAGTAGCGCACCCAACCGGTCTGTCGGGTACTGCCCACGGTCTGCCCGGATCCCTGGGTGGCGTCGAGGTTCTGCTTCCTGGCCGCGGTAGCGAATTCGGTGATCTCGGCGTCGGTCCAGCCGGCGAGCAGCTGGGCCGCCCAGGCGTCGCCGGGTTGTATGCGGCGGCGGTTGTAACCGGTGAACGCCGATGCCCCCGAACGGGTTTCGTGCCTGGTATAAACGGTCACCAGCTCATCAGCGCAGCTGGTATTGGAGCCGGTGGGCAGCGGTTGTCCGGGATCCGCGAGGCCACCGCAAGCGGCGGCCAACGCCGCTGCCGCTTCAGTGGTGAGGTATGCGCTGGTGGTGGACCAGTTGCCGCCGGCGGGTTGACGGATTTTGGAGTTGTTGATCATCCAATAGAACGTGGCGTTGCCGACGTCGTTTCGGACCATGGTGTTGTCCCAGTCGAACAGCGCCAGGGGAGCGCTGGCGGTGGCCGATTCGGCCTTGCCGCAGCTGCCCAGCCGGGTGATCATCGCGTCGATGCGCTCGCGGTTGTCGCCATACCAACCCGGGTCGGCGGCCAAGGTGCGGCAGTTGTGCGCGGCCGCGTCCGAATGTCGGCCGGCGTAGCTACAACCGGTGAGCGCCAGCACCGGTGTTAGCGCAGCGGCAAGCAGCCGCAACGGCCAGAGCCCCATCGATTTTCCCGCCCCTGGCCTCCGTCAAGGATTGATCGTGTACTCGCCGAACTGACGTCCCCAGACATATTCGGTGAACATCGGCTGGCCGAGTTCGACATGGTTATAGGGCGCCACGCTGGCGCCCACGTCCATCACCAGAAACGGGGCCGGCCACAAGTCGTGAGTGATCGGTTGCCAGCACCCCGGTTTTCCACCGGGTCCTCCCCGGGCGTTGACCCGCGGCAGGTTCTCCGGATAGATGTAGGGGCTCGGTGCGCCGGTAATGCTGCCGGAAGCGGCCCCCAGCGAGTAGCCGGTGAAGCCGAGGGCAGCCCGGATTTTGGGCCCGACTTCGTCGTAGTTGCGGATGGTACAGAAGATTTCGGGGCTGTACTCGTCGAGCAGTTGGCTAGGAACAACCAGATCGGCGGCCCCCCGGGCCAGGTAGGGCCCGCCACGACCGAACACGTCAGAACCGTTGTCGCCCAACCCAACCGCCGCCAGCAATGCCGCATCAAGGCCGGCCCGCCCGTGGTTCATGGCTCGCGCGGTGGTGACTGCCTGGTCCAGCGCAGTCCACAAGTCCGGCGCCGCGTCGGCGTAGACGTCGCCCAGGGCCGCCAGGCCCGCGATGTCGGCCCGGACCATCGGCAGCCGCGGGTTCACGTCGTCGAGGATGGCGCTGCCGTTGACCAGTGCGGCGCCGAACCTGTCCCCGAGGCCGCTCAGGGCCTGAGCGGCCGCGCCCAGCGTCAGGTTGAGTTTGACCGGATCGACCTTTTCGGCAATGGCCGTCAGCGTCTGGAACAGCGTGTTGAATTCCGTCGTCACCGCCGTCGCGTTGATCACCATGGACGGGGTGATGTGTTGGGGATCAGCGTTTTTCGGTGACGTCAGCGACACGTACTTGTTGCCGAAGACCGTCGTCGCCTTGATCTCGCCGCCCACATTGGCCGGAATCGAGTCGATGTACTTCGGATCGACATCCAGCACCAGCTTGGCCGCCGGAACGCCGTCCCGCGTGACCTCCGAAATGCTGGCCACCCGCCCGATCTGCACACCGTTGTACGTGACCTTGGCGCCCGGGTCGGTCACCAGACCCGCGCGCGGAGCCAGCATCGTCAACGTGGTCTTCGGGATGAAAGCCCCGCGAAACTGCGCGTAGAGCCCGGCGCCGACGAGCGCCAACACCATCAGCCCCAGCAGACCGATGATCTTGTACGGTGGCCGCGTTCGCGGATCCATGATTCTGAGACCCTAGAGCATGGCCACCCGCGGTAAAGCCGATCCGGCTAAGACTCGGCAGGCTGTGTTGGCTGTTGCGGACTGGCTGCGCGACGAGACGCGTCCGGCACCCGACCGGGATGCGCTGGCGACGGCGGTTCGGCTCACCGCGCGCACCCTGTCCGAACTGGCTCCCGGCGCCAGCGTTGAGGTCCGGATCCCGCCGTTCGCGGCGGTGCAATGTGTTTCCGGGCCCAAGCACACCCGCGGCACACCGCCCAATGTCGTGGAAACAGCTCCGCGCACCTGGCTGCTGCTGGTCACCGCACTATTGACGATCGAGGACGCGGCGACCAACGGAGGGCTGATCCTGTCAGGTCCGCGGGCGCGCGCGATCGCGTCGTGGCTGCCGCTGGTGAATCTGTCGGGCTGAATATCGGCGGCATCATTCCGCTGCGCCGGCGTACCGGCAAGGCTTGCGATCCCCGGACACGCCACGTCGATTCGGCGACATGCCCGGATTACCCGTAGACTCCCTATACGTCACCATTCGCGCCCCAGGGAGTCGCCTAACCGTGACCGTCCAGCAGCCCGAGCAAGACCTGAACTCGCCCCGTGAAGAGTGTGGTGTATTCGGGGTCTGGGCCCCGGGGGAAGATGTCGCCAAACTCACTTACTACGGCCTGTACGCGTTGCAGCATCGCGGCCAGGAGGCCGCGGGGATCGCGGTAGCCGATGGCTCGCAAGTGCTGGTCTTCAAGGACCTCGGCCTGGTCAGCCAGGTATTCGACGAGCAGACCTTGGCGGCCATGCAGGGCCACGTCGCCATCGGGCACTGCCGATACTCCACCACAGGCGACACGACCTGGGAAAACGCCCAACCGGTGTTCCGTAATACCGCAGCCGGCACCGGGGTCGCCCTGGGACACAACGGGAACCTGGTCAATACCGCCGCCCTCGCCGCCCGCGCCCGCGAAGCGGGATTGATCGGTGGCCGCTGCTGCCCCGCTCCGGCGACAACCGACTCCGACATCCTGGGCGCGCTGCTGGCCCACGGCTCGGCCGATTCCACCCTGGAACAGGCGGCGCTGGAACTGCTGCCGACCGTGCGCGGCGCGTTCTGTCTGACGTTCATGGACGAGAACACGCTGTATGCCTGCCGTGACCCGCACGGTGTGCGGCCGCTGTCGCTCGGGCGGCTGGATCGCGGCTGGGTGGTGGCCTCGGAAACCGCTGCGCTCGACATCGTCGGCGCGTCCTTCGTCCGCGACATCGAACCGGGCGAATTGCTGGCGATCGACGCCGACGGCGTGCGGTCCGCCCGCTTCGCCAACCCCACGCCCAAGGGCTGCATCTTCGAATTCGTCTATCTGGCTCGGCCGGACAGCACGATCGCCGGCCGGTCGGTGCACGGCTCCCGGCTGGAGATCGGTCGTCGGCTGGCCCGCGAATGCCCGGTTGACGCGGATCTGGTCATCGGGGTGCCGGAATCGGGAACTCCCGCCGCCGTGGGATACGCCCAGGAGTCCGGCATCCCCTACGGGCAGGGGCTGATGAAGAACGCCTACGTCGGGCGTACCTTCATCCAGCCGTCACAGACCATCCGCCAGCTCGGCATCCGGCTGAAGCTGAACCCGCTCAAAGAGGTGATCCGCGGCAAGCGGCTGATCGTCGTCGACGACTCGATTGTGCGAGGCAACACCCAGCGCGCGCTGGTGCGCATGCTGCGGGAGGCCGGCGCGGTGGAAGTCCACGTGCGCATCGCCTCGCCGCCGGTGAAGTGGCCGTGCTTCTACGGGATCGACTTTCCCTCGCCGGCTGAGCTGATCGCCAACGCCGTGGAGGCCGAGGCCGAGATGCTCGAAGCGGTCCGGCATGCCATCAACGCCGACACGCTCGGATACATTTCGCTGCGCGGACTGGTCGCCGCGACCGAGCAACCCGCCTCGCGGCTGTGCACCGCCTGTTTCGATGGCGTCTACCCCATCGAACTGCCCAGCGAGACCGCACTGGGCAAGAACGTCATCGAGCAGATGCTCGTCAACGCGGCACGCGGAGCCGGCCTGGGTGACCTTGCTGCCGATGAAGTTCCGGTCGGTCGCTGACCAAGCAGCCCCCGTAACCGATTCCGATAGGCGGTCGGCCTGAGAGCGCCGGTCGCCGATACCGGTGGTGCGTGTCGCCCGGTAGCCTTTATCGCGATGACGGAACCGCCACAAAGTCCAGAAAGCTCCCTAACAGGCCTGACTAACCAGGGCATCACCTACGCCTCGGCGGGGGTGGACATTGACGCAGGTGACCGCGCCGTCGAGATGTTCAAGCCGCTGGCAACGAAGGCCACCAGACCTGAGGTGCGCGGCGGACTAGGCGGTTTCGCCGGATTGTTCGCGCTGCGCGGCGGCTACCGCGAACCGGTGCTGGCCGCCTCCACCGACGGTGTCGGCACCAAGCTGGCGGTTGCTCAGGCAATGGACAAACACGACACCGTTGGCCTAGACCTGGTCGCGATGGTGGTCGATGACCTGGTGGTGTGCGGTGCCGAGCCGCTGTTCCTGCAGGACTACATCGCGGTCGGTCGCACGGTGCCGGAACGGGTGAGCGCGATCGTCAGCGGCATCGCGGAGGGCTGCGTGCGCGCTGGCTGCGCTCTGCTGGGTGGCGAGACCGCTGAACATCCCGGCTTGATGGAACCCGATCACTACGACATCTCGGCCACCGGCGTCGGCGTGGTGGAGGCCGACGATGTGCTGGGTCCCGAGCGGGTGAAACCTGGCGACGCGATCATCGCGATGGGGTCGTCGGGTCTGCATTCCAACGGATACTCGCTGGCCCGCGCGGTCCTGTTGGAGATAGACCGGATGAACCTCGCCGGTTACGTGGAGGAGTTCGGTCGGACTCTGGGCGAGGAATTGCTGGAGCCCACCCTGATTTACGCCAAGGACTGTCTGGCGCTCGCCGCCGAAACGCACGTCCGCACGTTTTGCCACGTCACCGGCGGCGGGCTGGCCGGCAACCTGGAACGGGTCATTCCACACGGTCTGATCGCCGAAGTAGACCGAGGCACATGGACACCCGCACCGGTGTTCGCCATGATCGCCCAGCGTGGCCGGGTAGTGCGGCAAGAGATGGAAAAGACGTTCAACATGGGCATCGGCATGGTCGCCATCGTCGCGCCCGAAGACACCGACCGGGCGTTGGCCATACTGACCGCACGGCACCTGAACTGCTGGGTTTTGGGAACCGTGCGCAAAGGCGGGAAAGACGGTCCACGTGCCACATTAGTCGGCCGGCATCCGAGGTTTTAGACACCGGCTTCATTCTGTTTGCGCTGATCCCCGCCTCGCGCTCGGCCGCGGACAGCACGAAAGTCCCTTCTGCGATTGCGCCGGGCTGCCCACCGCCATAGGAAAAAGATCCGCCGACTGCGCTCGGCGCGGGCGACCGGGCTAGCCCGAAGCCCCGTTGAGCCCGGCTGCGCCCGGATCGCCGCTGTGTCCGGGTGCGCCCGCATCGCCGGCCACAGCCGATCCGCGTCAATAGATATAGGGGCACCAAACGGACAACGTCCTTGCCGGAGGGACCGAAGGCAACACCACACGCACCCCCGGTCGGCCGTTCATAGGCGCACTCGCACCTCCAGTTGAGGTGGATCGCACCCACCGATGGCTCACCGTAAAACGCGGCTCTATCGCCGGGTATTCATACGCGTATTTGTGAAATCAGCCCGACGGCCCGCACGGCCGCAGAACGGGGTGAAAACCGGGGCCCCTGGGTGCGCTTCTAGCGGCGCCAGCTGTCCTCATCGGCCCACGAGTCGTCGACGTCGTTGTCTAGCTGGTCTGATGCATCGGCACTTGCTCCGGACAGCTCGCGCTGAAGCCGCTGGAAGTCGGTCTGCGGGGAGCTGTATTTGAGTTCTCGAGCAACCTTGGTCTGCTTTGCCTTAGCCCGGCCGCGGCCCATGGGGGGACCCCCTCGCGAAATAACGGAGCGGCCTACGAGTAGGCGGCTCCGATCTCTTAGTGTCGTTATTGTCCTGCCGACAGCTTACCGTGCCCGTGCGTAGGCGTGGGCACGCCCTGGCACCCAAGTGCCGGCAGCATGGCGGACGTCACAGGTTTCACCGAACACCGCGTCGTAATCGCTCGACGGCCAGCCGCCCGGCGCCGACTTCGTCGGCAGGCGGCAAGGACTCGGCGTCGATCACCGCTGCGATATCGGCATCGGGGCCGGTCGTGAGCTCGGTGTCGACAGGCAGGCCCCGCTTGACCAGAGCCAAGGCGACGGGGCCGAGGTCGACATGCTCGACCACCGTTCCGACGCGTCCGACAGCGCGACCGCCCGCCATCACCGCATCACCGGTGGACGGCCGGTCCCCAGAGCCGTCCAGATGCAACAGCACCAGCATCCGCGGCGGTTTGCCGAGGTTATGCACCCGCGCGACGGTTTCTTGTCCGCGGTAGCAGCCCTTGTCCAGGTGTACGGCCCCGAGCCCGGGCCCGCCGATCCAGCCCACTTCATGGGGAATCGTGCGTTCGTCGGTGTCGACGCCCAGCCGTGGGCGTCTGGCCGCCACGCGGTGCGCTTCGTAGGTCCACACCCCGGCCGGTCGGACGCCCACTTGCGTCAAGCGGTGCTGCCAGTCAGCGCAGTCAGCACGCGGCACAAGCAGGTCTAATTCGATATGCCCGGCGGGAGCCGGCATCCGGCGCACGAATCCGCCGCCGGCGAGCGGGACCGCAGCCATTTCGGACGGCAATGCATCCAGGCCCAACACGTCCAGCACCGCTGGATCGGCCAACCGCGGGCCCAGCAGCGACAGCACCGCCAGATCGGCGGCCTCAGGGGTGACGGCGGCCCAAAACACCATCTTTCGCAGATAACTCAACAGCGGTTCGCCGCGCCACGGTTCGGTGTCGAGGTAGGTGGTGTCAGCCAACTCGGTTTGGATCCAGTGGTCTTCCACCCGGCCCTGCCCGTCCAGGCTGAGATTCTCAGTGCTGGCACCCTCGGGCAGATCACTGACGTGCTGCGTGGAAATGCTGTGCAACCAGGTCTGCCGGTCCTTGCCGGTCAAGGTGATGACGGCCCGGTGGGAGCGGTCGACGAACACGGCCTCGGTTTGGGCCGCGCGCTGTTCGCCCAACGGATCACCGTAATGCCAGATCGCGCCGGCATCGGGTCCTGGATCTGGGGCTGGAACTGCGGTCACACGTCGACTCTACGGAAACTCGATGCAGCGAACTCTCCGAACCGAGCGGGCTTGAACCCGCTGCGCGCGGCACTGCCGCGCTTGCGGCCGGCGGTACGGTCCGGTGGCGACCCGCTGCGCGCGGCACTGCCGCGCTTGCGGCCGGCGGTACGGTCCGGTGGCGACCCGCTGCGCGCGGCACTGCCGCGCTTGCGGCCACCACGGGGCCATTAGGCTCCTGGGGCATGGCTGGGCAGACGGGCGTTGTCGTCACGCTCGACGGTGAAATCCTCGAGCCGGAGACGCCGTTGTTGCGGGCCGATGACCTCGCCGCGGTCCGGGGCGACGGCGTCTTCGAGACGTTGCTGGTGCGCGACGGTGCGGCATGTCTGGTAGAGCCCCATCTGCAACGGCTGACCCATTCGGCCCGACTGATGGATCTGCCCGAACCGGACCTCGCCGGCTGGCGGCACGCCATCAACCTGGCGACGCAGCGGTGGGTTGCCGGCACCAGCGACGAGGGTGCGATGCGGCTGATCTACAGCCGCGGCCGGGAGAGCGGTCCCCCGCTCGCGGCAGGTGAGCCCGCCGCGGCCACGGCCTACGTGATGGTCAACCCCGTCCCCGACCGGGTTGGCGCGGTCCGGCGTTCCGGCCTCGCGGCGATCACCCTGGACCGCGGACTGCCGGCCGCCGGCGCCGACACGATGCCCTGGCTCATGGCCGGCGCCAAGACGTTGTCCTACGCGGTCAACATGGCCGCCCTGCGTCACGCCGCCCGGCAAGGCGCCGGCGACGTCATCTTCGTCAGCACCGACGGCTACATCCTCGAAGGACCCCGCTCCACGGTGATCATCGCTACCGACGATGACGGCATGGCCAGCGGTAACCCGTGCCTGCTCACGCCGCCGCCGTGGTATCCGATCCTGCGCGGCACCACCCAACAAGCCCTCTTCCACGTGGCCCGGGCCAACGGCTACGACTGCGACTACCGGGCCTTGCGAGTATCCGATCTGGTTGCCGCTCAAGGGGTTTGGCTGGTATCGAGCATGACCCTGGCGGCTCGCGTGCACACCCTCAACGGCCGGCGACTACCCCCCGCCCCGATCGCCGCCGCATTCGCCGAATTGGTCGATGCGGCCATCGTCAGCGACCGCTGAAGACGCCAATTCTGTTGTCGGCAGCTCGAAGTGAGGGTACGGTCAGCCGTACACAGGAGAGGAGGTGGTCCGCGAAATTGATAGCTTCATGGACATGTGAGGTGGCTGCGCGCTAGCTGCAATGGCTCGGAAGAGCCGGCGTTCAACGCGCGCTGGCGAATCCCACGTAGCCACCCGGCCCTCGAGCTTCCGGTCTGTCCAACCGGAAATGCGCTCGGGGGCCGCTCCATATGTAGCCGGTGTTACTTCGCCGCTTTGGTGCTCATCTGTTCCGCGATCTGGCCGGCTCCGTCAGCGATGTCCGTACCGCAGGCCTCTACCTCGATGACCACATCCGATACCGCCCTCAGCACATGTTGGCAGGCCTTCCCGCTGCCGTCGGTCTCAGTGCGTACCTGGGCGATCTTGGGAGAAGCCCCGGTCACATCCCCGAAGGTCCATTCGCTGGTTTTGGTCGAACTGGTGAACTTGACGGTCTGGTTAGCGCAGGTCGCCCATTTGTCTGCGGACGCCTGTACGAATGCCCGAGCTTTCTCGGCCGACGGGAAGGTAGCTGCGGCTTCGATCACTCGGTGCGCCGGGTTCTCGCCTTGGGTGCGCAGGACCTGGCTGCGCACCTCGGTAGGGGCATGGGGCCGATACACCGATTCCTGGAATGGTTCGTAGGCCCCCAGGCACGCCGGATCCGAGAGCGTCCCCTGCGGGCTGCGCAGCTGGTCGCCATGCGCAGAGACCATCATGTTCTGGTCTCCGAGAATTTGTCCGACTTCTGCGGCGCCGAGCAGCATCGGTTCGATGCGGGATGAGGCCGCCGGAGCCGCCGGAGCCGTGGAGCCACCCGGCTTGGCCGCCGGTTTCCGGTTGCCGCCCTGAGTGGCGAACACCGCGATCAACGCGACCGCGACGACGACAGCCAAGACGGCACCGCCGATGACGAGCAGCCGCTTGTTCGACTGGCCATTGGCCCCGCTTGGCGCGACTTGCGCCGGTGACGGCCGAGACTGGGTGCTGGGTGCGGGCGCCGCCTCGGCTGCCGGCACCGGAGCCGGTTGCGGTTTGGCTTGCGGTGTTGACGATGCGCCGGCCGGACCCGCTTCCACGGCGCCGATTTCAGCGAGCACATTGTCGATTTCGGTGCGGGTGCGGTATGTGACGTCGTGTCGCATCCGCAGCATGCGCAGCAGCTGGGCGATGTCGCTGCGAGCGCTCGGATCGTCGCCGTCCTCGTCGAGCCCGGATCGCAGCTCGACCAGCAGCTGGAGCTGCTGCTGGGGGCTGAGCTCCTTTTCGGCCAGGGTGTCGCCGAGCCGCATCAGGTAACCGAAAGGTACGGGTGGTTCCTCGGGCAGCGGCGACGGCAGCGGCGGGGCCTTTTCGCGCAGCGCGTGAATTGCCGTCACCAATTGAATGCCGGCATCAACGGTCGGGTTCTGGTAGTTGATGATCTGCAACGTCGAGACGGGATTTACCCGCACACTGTCGACCGGCCCGACCTGTACCGGAAGGATCGGCCGTTGCAGAGCTTGCGCGTAGCGCAATTCGGCCTGGCTGGGCTTGGACTGCAGCCAGTGATTCGACAGCGCGACGATGAACACGTCAGATGCGCGAATCTGCTCCAGGATCTTGTTCCACCAAGCGTCACCGCCGCCCAGCTCTTGATCGAACCAAACTTGTTGCTGGGCACGCCGAAGCGCCGTCGTCAGGGCTTCCAGCGACGACCGGTCTTGGCTCGAGTAGCTGATAAATATGGCCATAGCAGTCTCCGATTGAGGGGGCGCGGGGAGCTAACACGGCGAATCCGTCAAGCGACGGTAGCGCATGGCATTGAGCACAGCAATCTGGCTTTGGCAAACGTGCGCTGCATCATGACGCCGGTTGGCGCCGATGGGTACTACTATCCGGTCCCTTGTGGGCTTCCTCATCCGCCGGCGGACTAAGTTCGACGTAGCGGCGGGCGAACTCGTCCCCGGGAACTGGCCATTGCTCGCCGTCACTGCCGCGTACCACCCAGTCTCCGTCCGCGGCGGTCGTCGGCCCTTCCAGGGTGTTGATCGTCTCGCCCGGGTGCGCGGGCCGACCCTGCACCTGCCCCTTCCTGCGCCATTGTCCGTCGCCGACGTCCTCGTAGGTGGCCCGGAAGATGTCGTCGCGCACCGACCAGGTCTTACCGTCGGCGTGGACGGCCCAGTCTCCCGCGGCCGCGCGCATGGTCTGTCCCGAATCCGACTTCCAGGTCCACGGGCTGCTCCGCTGCTCAGCGGTGACCGTCCCGACACGAGTGAAAGATCGCCACAGCGGGCGTGACCGGTAGCCCAGCTGGCGCAGGCTCCACAGGGTGGCCGCCAGGCTGCGCACCGCGGCGTTGAGCAGGTCGGGGTTGCTTTCCACCTCCGACCAGTCGACCAGCTTGTCGTGGATTCGGCGGGAATCGTCGCGGGGGGTTCCGTACTTCCAACCATTGCGACGGTAGTAGCGACACCAGTCCTCGTGTTCTGCCTTGGCCATGCTCAGCGCCGAGTGGCGGTCGAAGCCCATCAGGGCGAGCTGTTCCAGCGGCGGCAGATCGGCCATGTCCCGGCCGGACAGCGGGGCCGGCGGGCTGCCCCAGGTGTTCCAGGTATGTCCGGCGAGCCGTTCGACCATCCATAGCGCGTTGCGCACCTGGCGCCGGTTGGACCCGCGATAGAACTCGTCGAGTTGGGCCCACGGCATCACCGCCGGGGATCTCGGCGCGTTCGGGTCGATGGTGGCGACATAGCGCTCGTGGATCAGCCTCGCCGCGCGTTCCCAGGCGTCCTGTACCTGACCCTGGCGGGTGTCCAGCGCCAGGCTGTAGGTCTGCAGCAGGCCGACGATCTGCGAGGAATCGTCGGTGCCCCGGGCGTTGGGGTCCCAGGCGTAGACGGGCATCGCGGGCAGGCGGGCGCCCAGCCTGGTTCCGGTGGCCGCGGAATGTGTGTCGACCAGAATCACTGCGCACGTTGCCGGGTCGGCGTCACCGATCAGACGCAGCAGAGTCGGGACCGTCGGCGCCTCGGGCACCGCGTCGATCGTCGGGCCGTCGGACAAGAAGCCGGCCTGCTGGCGGTAGAACTGGTGGTCTTTGAGGTAGTCCTCAGCGTCTCGTTCCACCAGCGTGAGCGCCGGCAGGGGTGGCACCCCGGGCGGAGTGTAGAAGTCGCGTTCGAGGGCTCGCCGGGTCAGGTCGGCGCACAGTGCCAGCGTCAATTGTGAAGTGCCGCAGATAAATACGCGTTGTATGTTGGGCGTCGCGATGATGCCGTCGAGTAGTCGGCCGGCGGTGACCTCGTATCGGCCGACCACGTCGGCGGCCCATCTGGTGTCGGAGCCGCCGAACTGCTGGGCCCGCCACGCCTCGGCCAGCCACGGGTCGTCGATGCGAACGATGAGCGGCAACCGCTGCTTGTCGCCGATCTCGGCGAGCCGACGACCGATCAGGTCCAGCCACATCAGGTTGGTCGCCGGATCGGGCGACATCAGATAGAGCCGCCCCAGATGGCGCCACAGTCGCAGCGACACCAGGGTGGACGGGGCGTTGAGGTCGACCAGCACCACCCGGGCGCCCAGCCTGCGGACCCGCTGCACCCGCTCGTCGCCGGCGTTGGTGATCACCACCAGGGTGCTGCGCCGGTCCAGCGTCCGCGCGATTGCGCTGACCATCGATTCGGTGTCGTCGTCGACACCCACGATCGCGGTGACCGAGTCGGCGAGATTGGCCCGCAGCCGGTCTACCTGGGAGCGGAAGACGCCGACCACGACGCCGCCCAAGCCGGTGAAGATCGCCGACAGCGCCGCTATGCGGGCCAGTTCCAGGCCGACGGGCGTGGGATTGGGGCAGGTGCGCCCGCTGAGCGAGGTGTCCCCGGTGCTGCCTTTGACCAGTTGGGCGGTCCACATCAGCGGGGTGAAGACAGCCGGATGGTTGGCGTCATGACAGCCCCAGTACGAACTGAGGCCCAACACGGCGCTCATCGTGATGAGCAATGCAATCACGGTGAACGAAACACCCACCAGCCGGTGGCTGCTGTTTCCCCGGAAGTTCAGCACCGAGACCGCGATCAAAACCGACACCACGACCGCGATGGTCGCCATCGATCCCGGGCGGCCGAACCAGCTCAGCCATGACGGCAGCACATCGAGAATCGCTGGTTGCAGGGCTACCGCGGCGAGATACCCGATCAACAGCACCCCGATGACCGACACCACCCAGCGAGCCACCGGCGAGGGTGTCCTGCTGCGCGCCATCCGCCGGCTCCTTTCATTCGGGTCATTCGCGTATTGGCTGCTCGGACGTCGAACAGTACACGCAGAACCAGCGGCCGAAGGCAACAAATGGGCCGGTTACCTTCAGCGGGTCAAGCGCCGTCAGCCGACGAATCTGGACAAGCGCGCCGACAGATGCGGTACCAACCCGCCGTCGGCGTCCACCCGCTCCTCGACATAGGCAAGGTCGCCGCCTTCGACGATGCCGTAGAGCCGCTTGGCCCCGCCTACCAGCACGCCGGAGCGGCTCCGGGCCAACGCGTCGGTGACCAACTCCCAGGACGACTGGGTACGCGGGCGGCCGTAGAACAACTCGACGTAACCGGCGGAGTGCGCCAGGAGCAGCTCGATCGCCTGCGACTCGCTCGGGTCGTCGGGATCGCTGACGAATCGCCAGAAACCTGTCTCACGCAGGCCAGGTTGGTGGTACTCGCCGGTGTCGGTGAGGCGCCAGGACCGGGCTTCCCAATTCAAATAGTCTCCGCCGTCGTGGGAGACGACGATCTGCTGGCCGAAGCGGTAGTCCCCGTCATGCGCGCGGCCCTCGCCTTCGCCGCGCCACACACCGACCAGCGGCAGCAGTGCCAGCAGTGCGTCGTGCAAGCTGGCGCCTTGGCGCAGGTTCGCGGTGTCAGCGGGTAGCGGCAAATCATCGAAGGCGGGAATGTTGCGGACCGCGGTCAGCTTGGCGCGTTCGGCGGCTTGAAAAATTCCAGCGACGCCACGGTCGCCGGAGCCCGCAACCGCACCCGGCCCGTCATGGCCGTCGTCTGAGGTCACGACTCGTCGGTGATCAGCCGATACAGCGCATACAGCGCGAACCAGGAGATGACCACTGTCGCCAGGATCAGCATGATCTCGAAGAACAGCACCACGTGGATGAGTCTATCCGGGATCAGCCTGGCCGGCCGTCAGGCGATCTTGACGTCGACCTCGTGAATGCCCGCGCCAGACGGTCTGACCACCGCGTCACCATTGCCGACTTTCGACAGCGCGCGCACCGTCCAGGACCCCGGCGCGGCGAAGAACCGGAAGTCACCGGTGGCCGACGCGACCACCTCAGCCGTGAACTCATCGGACGAGTCCAGCAGTCGGACGAAGGCACCGCCCACCGCTTGGCCGTCGCGGTCCACGACACGACCGGTGATCACTGTTTCCTTCTCCAGGTCGACACTGGCAGGCAGCGTCAGTCCTTGCTTCGGCGCAGTGCACATATCAGTTTCCCAACTCGATCGGGGCACCCACCAGGGAGCCGTATTCGGTCCAACTGCCGTCGTAGTTCTGGACGTTCTTGTGCCCGAGCAATTCGTGCAAGACAAACCAGGTATGCGAGGACCGCTCCCCGATTCGGCAGTACGCGATCGTTTCTTTCGCGCCGTCCAGGCCGGCATCGGCGTACAACTGGGCCAGCTGCTCGTCGGACTTGAAGGTGCCGTCCTCGTTGGCGGCCTTGCTCCACGGCACGTTGATCGCCCCGGGAATATGGCCGGGCCGCTGGCTTTGTTCCTGCGGCAAATGCGCCGGCGCCAGGATCTTCCCGGAAAATTCGTCAGGGGATCGCACGTCGACCAGGTTCTTGACGCCGATGGCCGCGATCACCTCGTCGCGGAATGCGCGGATGGCGTTGTCCGGCGGGGCCGCGCTGTAGGAGGTCGCGGGCCTAGTGACGGCGTCGGTGGACAGCGGGCGGCCGTCGAGTTCCCACTTCTTGCGGCCGCCGTCGAGGAGCTTGACCTGCTCGTGGCCGTACAGCTTGAAATACCAGTAGGCGTAGGCGGCGAACCAGTTGTTGTTGCCGCCGTAGAGGATCACGGTGTCGTCGTTGGAGATGCCGCGGTCGCTGAGCAATTTCGAGAATTGCTGGGCGTCGACGAAGTCGCGCTTGACGGGGTCCTGCAGATCGGTGCGCCAGTCCAGCTTGATGGCGCCGGGGATGTGGCCGTCGTCGTATGCGCTGGTGTCCTCGTCGACTTCGACGAAGACGATGTTGGCCGCTTCCGGATTGCTGAGATTGCTCTCAGCCCAGTCGGCAGAGACCAGGACGTCGGAGCGTGCCATGGTGGGGATCCTTTCGATTTGCATCAGATAAACAGCAGTTAGGCGGGAATGGCGCCGCGCCGCAGGCGGGCTAGCAGCGGGTAAAGCTGGCAGCCCAGGCAGATGCCGAAGGCCGCGTTCAGGAAGGCGGCCGCCAGCGCGAACGAAGTCGCAACGACGCCCACCACGACAGGGCCGACAGCGAAGCCGATGATGCCGCAGATAGCGAACACAAATCCGACCAGTTGGGCAAACTTCAGCGGTGGCGCGGGTTCTCGTTCTCGCACCGGTCCCAGGCGGGGCGACACAAACGTCGAGAACAGCAGCCCATAGGGATGCCGGAGAGACCCGAATGCGGCACCGACAGCGAACACGACCGCCTGGATGCTCAAGGCGACTGCGGCAGCTGCCGGACTGAAAGTGGAAATGATCAGGACGAGCCCCAGGACCCCCGTCGTCAGCCACGCGGCGAATCGCGGCCCGCGGACGTCCACACCCACTTGGGCGGGGGTGGTATTACTCGACACGAATTACTCCTGGATACGCCGATTGCACGGAAAGGTGGGAGATACGCCGCGGTGGGTCTCCGAGGCTGCTCCGAGCGCTGCGTGGACGACGCGGCTACTCAGCAGCTACAGCAACAGCAACAACAACAACAGCCCGTGATGCGGCACAGATCAACTGCGCGTCGCTTGGTGAGCTTGAGCTCGAGGCGGGCTGACACGTCGGTCAGCTTACCCAATGACGTAGTGATCAAGCCAACAGTGTCGTCGGGGCCGGGGCTGCCGGCATTGAGCTGCCGTGGGGCGTCGATCCGGTGGTCATGACTGCCTGAATCCGGTGAGCGCAACGGTCACGTCGTAGGTGATGCCTTCGATGATGACGTCCGATCCGCGTGCGCCCACAGTGTTCGGCGCCACCCCAAACGGCAGCTTCTGGTTGGGCAGCCTGCTACTGAAGGCGTGCAGTACCGCCTCCCTTTTATCGTCCGGAACGGGCTGGTCCGCGGTGTCCGGGCCGGTCACCACCCCTGTCGGGGTGATCACCAAGGTCTCCTGGCTGTGGGGATCGATGGACAGATCCACCGCGACGCTGACCCGACGATCGAAGTTGGCCGACTTCGGTGTTCCGCTGAAAACGAGCCCATGACTGCCCGATATCCCCGATTCGGTGGTGCCGCCGGTGGCATCGTTGCTCTCCTGGGGAGGCGCCTGCACCATCAGATCGGCCATTCCCAGGTAGCGGCCCAGGTGCATGGAGTCGATGATGATGCGGCTTTCCAGCTCGTGCACCGACAACCTCGCGTCGGGCTGTATCAGCCAGGACGCGTGAGACAGATCGATGGAGTGCATGGTGGCTTCGAGCGTGGCTGTGCCCACCGTCGAGTGCTCGATGGCGTACGCCTTGATCTCCAGCTCGCCGTAGCGATCTCGCATCGCTTGCGGGATGAACGGAAAGCCGAGGATGGCGACGAAGGGATCAGAGCTCAGGTTTGCTGCCCTGCGCACGCTGGTCGACAGCCGATATTCGGCGTAAATGCTGGCGCCGAAGTCGACGCCGACAGCGCCGAGGACGACGACGGCCACGGCGGCGACACCGATCAGCACCTTGCGCATCCGCATATTGTGGCCTATCGCCCCCGCGCTATCCGATCGTCTGGCCGAGCTCCCGGGCGTCGCCGTCCACGGCGTTTCTTGGCCGACCGTGTCTGGAGTTGCCCATTTTAGTCGCAGCGTGTGGACGGCATCTGAATTTTGACCCGCTGGCGGCAGGCCCGAATCCGCGGTTGAACCCGGGTGCAGTGCCCGGGTTTCCAGGTGCCGCCGACACAGCGGTCACATGTGCCTCTGGATCCGCCGGTACCCAATGTGCCCGGCTTGGAGCGACAACCGCCGACGCGCGCTCGGCTGCGCCACCGCTGTCGCTGAGAGCTGGGCACAACGGGTATCCCTCCCCGGCTGGGACAGAAGGGGCGAATGTGACATGACGCCGCGCCCGGGGCCAGTTTCGCAGGCCGCGCCCTCGGGCTGGGTCGGATGCGCCCGGCTCCTCAGCAGGCAAAGCCTGCCTCGTCGCCGGGCTGGGTCGGATGGGCCCGGCTCCTCGGCAGGCAAAGCCTGCCTCGTCGCCGGGCTGGGTCGGATGCGCCCGGCTCCTCAGCAGGCAAAGCCTGCCTCGTCGCCGGGCCAAAGACCAGGTGGCAGGTTATCGTTAGACGATCTGGCCGCTAAAGTTCACCGGTTGCGCTGAATCAGGGAGATGCCTTCCCCCGACGCTGGAGGGGATCGTTGGAATTACTACTACTGACCTTGGAGCTGTATCCCGACCCAGTCCTGCCGTCGCTGTCGCTGCTTCCGCATAATGTGCGGACGGCCCCGCCAGAGGCTTCGTCGCTTCTGGAGGCCGGTAACGCGGATGCGGTGCTTGTCGACGCGCGCAACGACCTCTCGGCCGCCCGCGGTCTGTGCCGTCTGCTGAGCACTGCGGGCCGGTCCGCGCCGGTATTGGCCGTGGTAACCGAGGGCGGGCTGGTGGCAGTCAGCGCTGACTGGGGGCTGGACGAGATCCTGCTTCCCAGTACCGGGCCGGCCGAGATCGACGCCCGACTGCGCCTGGTGGTTGGCCGGCGCGGCAGTCTGTCCGACCAGGAAGGCGTCGGCAAGGTCAGCCTGGGGGAGCTGGTGATCGACGAAGGCACCTACACCGCGCGACTGCGCGGCCGACCGCTCGACCTCACCTACAAGGAATTCGAACTACTGAAATACCTCGCCCAGCATGCCGGACGGGTCTTCACGCGTGCGCAGCTACTCCACGAGGTATGGGGATACGACTTCTTCGGCGGCACCCGCACGGTCGATGTGCACGTCCGGCGATTGCGCGCCAAACTTGGCCCCGAGCACGAAGCCCTGATCGGCACCGTCCGCAACGTCGGTTACAAGGCGGTGCGGCCTGCGCGGGGCCGTACCGCAGTCGCTGAGCCCGACGACGACGACGAAGGATCGGGGCCCGACTCCGCAGATTTCCAGGACCCGCTGGTCGACCCGCTGCGCAGTCAGTGACGCCGGGGGAGTGGCGCTCGGCGCTGACAGCCGATCAGCAGCAGGAAGTACGTGAAATAATTTCGGCGGCAACGGAATTCGACGGCGTGGCCCCGTTGGGCGAGCAGGTGTTGCGAGAATTGGGACAGCGGCGCACGCACCATTTGGTTGCCACCGATTCTCGAGCGGGCAACGCGATCGTCGGCTATCTCAACCTCAGCCCGGCGCGCGATGCCGATTCCGCGATGGCCGAGTTGGTCGTGCACCCGCAATCCCGGCGTCGCGGTGTCGGCACCGCCCTGGTGCGCGCCGCGCTGACAAAAACCCATGGGAAAAACCAATTCTGGGCGCACGGCACCCTGCAAGCCGCCCGGGCCACGGCCGCCGCGCTGGGTCTGGCCCCGGTGCGCGAACTGGTGCAGATGCGCCGCTCGTTGCGCGATATCCCCGAGCCGACAATCCCCGACGGGCTGCGGATCCGCAGCTACGCCGGCCCGACCGATGACGCCGAACTGCTTCGGGTCAACAACGCGGCGTTCTCATGCCACCCGGAGCAGGGTGGCTGGACCCAACTACAGCTGGCCGAGCGGCGCGGCGAACCTTGGTTTGATCCGGCGGGCCTCTTCCTGGCGTTCGACGCTTCCCCAGGCCACGAGGCCAAGCTGCTGGGTTTCCACTGGACCAAGATTCACCACGACCAGCCTGGCCTTGGCGAGGTCTACGTTCTCGGCGTCGATCCGGCAGCGCAAGGGCGTGGGCTCGGCAAGACGCTGACGTTGATCGGTCTCAGCTCGTTGGCGCGGCGGCTGGCCGGCGTGAGCCCTGCCGAAGAACCCACCGTGATGCTGTATGTGGAGTCGGACAACGTCGCCGCCATGCGGACCTATCACAGCCTCGGATTTGTCATCCATAGCGTCGACACGGCCTACGCGCAGGCGGGTTCAGATCCGGCACTCGGCTGACGATCGCCAACCGGCAAGTTCCGGCACCACGCATAGTTAATGGTTGACTTGGCAATTCGTCCTGAAGACGGCCGTGCAGCGCCGCAATCGTCGAAAATGCATTCAGGGAGCGAGATCGATGAGGCTCGACACGGTGGGCAGGGCATTAGCGGCGGCGGTGGCGATGATCACCGCTTGCGGTGGGACCCTCACCGCATGCGGTAGCGATCAAAACCTCGGTGGTTCGTCGGCGAATGGCTCCGAAGCGCCGCTGCCAAAGGCCGACTGCAGCGGCCGAGACGCACTGACGGCCGAGGGGTCGACCGCCCAGCAGAATGCCATGGCGTTGTTCAACCAGGTATGGGGCCAGGCGTGTCCGGGCAAGAAAGTGTCCTACAACCCGACCGGGTCAGGCGCCGGTCGCGAGCAGTTCATCGCCGGTCACGTCGACTTCGCGGGATCGGACTCGCCACTGGTCGCCGAACAGATCGGTCCCGCGGCCAACCGCTGCAAAGGAAACCCGGCCTGGGACCTGCCGCTGGTATTCGGGCCAATTGCGTTGGTGTACAACCTCGCTGAGGTAAAGACCCTGGTCCTCGACGCCGATGCGATGGCCAAGATCTTCAGCGGCTCCATCCGGACGTGGAACGACCCGATCCTTACGGCCCTCAATCCTGGTGTGGCGCTTCCAAATACCAAAATCATCCCGGTGTACCGGAAGGATTCGTCGGGCACCACGGACAACTTTCAGAAGTATCTGACCGCCGCCGCGCCACAAAGCTGGAGCCGAGGTGTCGGCGGCGAGTTTCACGGCGGTGTCGGGGAAGGCGTCGAAAGGTCGGCCGGTGTAATCCAAGCCGTACAGGTCACGCCAGGTTCGATCGGCTATGTCGAGAAAGGTTTCGCTGACCGCGCCGGTACACCGTTCGCCCAGATTGACACCGGCAACGGCGTCGTACCGCTCACCGAGGAAACGGCTCGCAAGGCTATCGGCTCCGTCACGTTTGCGGCCAACGGAAACGACCTCGTTCTGGAGCTGAATTCGATCTTCGCCATCCAGGACCCGGGTGCCTACCCGTTGGTACTGGCGACCTACGAAATTGTGTGCTCGAAGGGATACCCGCCCGACATCGGTGCCGCGGTCAAGGCGTTTCTCACCACTGCCGTCAACAACGGTCAGACCGGCCTTCCGTCGGCCGGCTACGTTCCGGTGCCAGATAAAGTGAAAGAACGCCTGGTCACCGCCATAAACGCCCTGCAGTGACTGCTTGACCACGAACGACGCTGATGAAAGATGAGCCGACAAGCACCGCAGTGACCGGATCGACGGGATCGCAGTGACAGTGCCAAACCCAGCCGAGGCGGGTGCAATCGTCGCTGCGCCTTTTCCGGAGTCGCCGGCCACCTCCATCAACCCGTGGGGCAACGGCAAACCGAGTCTGGGGGACCGGCTGTTTCGCCGGCTATCGCAGGGTTCCGGCGTCTTGATCACCGTTCTGATCGCCGCGATCGGCGCATTTCTGCTGTGGCGTGCGATACCGGCACTGGCGCGCAACAAAGAAAACTTCTTGACCTACAGCGGAACCTGGAAGACCGCCGACCCGTCGGCGATGCACTTCGGAATCCTCGATCTGTTGCGAGTGACCACGTTCGTATCGCTGTTCGCTCTGGCGCTGGCCATGCCCGTCGCGCTGGGGGTGGCCATCTTCCTGACGCAGTATGCGCCGCGACGGTTCGCCGCGCCGCTGGCCCACCTGGTCGATCTGCTGGCCGCGGTGCCGTCGATCATCTACGGCGTGTGGGGCTTGCACGTGCTGGCGCCACGCCTGCGGCCGGTCGCGACCTGGCTCAACCACACCCTGGGTCACTGTTTCCTGTTCGCCCGCGGCAATACATCAATTGGGGGCGGGGGCAACGTCTTCACCGGTGGCATCGTCCTGGCGGTGATGATCCTGCCGATCATCACCGCGGTCACGCGCGAAGTGTTCGCCCAGACCCCGCACGGCCAGATAGAGGCTGCGCTAGCGCTCGGCGGCACCCGCTGGGAGGTCGTCACGACAACCGTGTTGCCGTTCGGACGGTCCGGATACATCAGCGGCGCGATGCTGGGTCTGGGACGGGCGCTGGGGGAAACGGTCGCGTTGTTGATCATCTTGCACGGCACCCAGCAAGCCTTCGGCTGGTCGCTGTTCGATGGTGGTTCGACTTTCGCCACCAAGATCGCCGCCGCCGCATCGGACCTCCACAACCCCTACCAAGCCGGTGCCTACCTGGCCGCGGGACTGATGCTCTACCTGCTCACCTTCGTGGTCAACGCCGCGGCACGCACGGCCCTGGCCGGAGCGGGACAGGCCACCCGATGACCTCGATGCTGGACCGGCCCGTCAAAGCGCGCGCACTGCCCCCGCTTGGCCGGCGCCGTCGAGTCACCAACACCGTGGCCGCCGTGCTGGTGACGTTGTCGATGGCGATCGCGCTGACGCCCCTGGCCGGGGTCCTGTGCTCGGTGCTGGTCAACGGCCTGCGGACGGTCATGTCGAGCACCTGGTGGACGCATTCACAGGCGGGGATGACGTCGTTGAAAGCCGGCGGTGGCGCTTACCACGCGATCGTCGGCACTGTCTTGCAGGGTCTGGTGTGTGCGGTGATATCCATCCCGATCGGCGTCCTGGTGGCCATCTATCTGGTCGAATACGGCGGCGCCAGCGCGCTGCGCAGGGTGGTCACCTTTATGGTGGACATCCTGACCGGCGTGCCGTCGATCGTGGCGGCCCTGTTCATGTATGCGCTGTGGGTCGCGGTCCTGGGCTTCCCCCGCTCCCAGTTCGCGGTGTCGCTGGCGCTGGTGTTGTTGATGCTCCCGGTGATCGTTCGGGCGACCGAAGAGATGCTGCGCATCGTTCCGGTAGATCTGCGGGAGGCCAGCTACGCGCTGGGAGCGCCCAAGTGGAAGACCATCGCCTGGATCGTGATCCCGACCGGGTTATCGGGCATCGTGACCGGTATCCTGCTGGCCTTGGCCAGGGTGATGGGTGAGACGGCGCCGCTGCTGATCCTGGTCGGTTATGCACAGGCAATGAACTTCGACATATTCAGCGGGTTCATGGGGTCGCTGCCGGGCATGATGTATGACCAGGCGACGACAGGCGCCGGCATCAGCCCGGTCCCCACAGAGCGGCTGTGGGGCGCCGCGCTGACACTGATGTTGCTGATCGCGATGATAAATATCGGCGCCAGGGTGGTCGCCGCCATCCTCGTCCCCAAGAAGTCTTAGGCAGGAGCACTCGGTGGCCAAACGGTTGGACCTCAAGGACGTCAACATCTACTACGGATCGTTTCAGGCCGTCGCCGATGTGTCCTTGTCGATTCTGCCTCGCAGCGTGACGGCATTCATCGGCCCCTCGGGGTGCGGCAAGACCACGGTGTTGCGCACGCTGAACCGGATGCATGAAGTGGTCCCCGGCGGGCGCGTCGAAGGCACCGTGCTGCTCGACGACGAAAACATCTACGGGCCCGGCATCGACCCGGTCGGGGTGCGGCGGGCGATCGGGATGGTTTTCCAGCGGCCCAACCCGTTCCCCGCGATGTCGATTCGCGACAACGTGGTCGCCGGCCTGAAGTTGCAGGGCCTGCGCAACCGCAAGGTGCTCGACGAAACCGCCGAATATTCGCTGCGCGGCGCCAACCTATGGGACGAGGTCAAAGACAGGCTCGACAAGCCCGGCGGCGGATTATCCGGCGGGCAGCAACAGCGGTTGTGTATCGCGCGGGCCATCGCGGTCCAGCCCGACGTGTTGCTGATGGATGAGCCGTGCTCGGCGCTGGATCCCATCTCCACGATGGCGATCGAAGACCTGATCAGTGAATTGAAGCAGGACTACACCATCGTCATCGTCACGCATAACATGCAGCAGGCCGCCCGGGTGAGCGATCAGACGGCGTTCTTCAATCTGGAGTCCGTGGGCAAGCCGGGGCGCCTGATAGAAATCGACGACACCGAGAAGATCTTCTCCAACCCGAGCCAGAAATCCACCGAGGACTACATCTCCGGTCGATTCGGCTAGCGCGGTCGAATTAGCGCGAGTGTGGCGTCGTTTCGTCTTCGGGAAACCTCCCGGTCGCCTGGAAGATCACGCGTCGCGCCACTTCGACGGCGTGGTCGGCGAAGCGTTCGTAGAAGCGGCCCAGCAGCGTCACGTCGACCGCTGCTGCCACGCCGTGCTTCCATTCCCGGTCCATCAGCACGCTGAACAAATGCCGGTGCAGATCGTCCATCGCGTCGTCTTCCTCGCGGATCCGGGCCGCTTTCTCCGGGTCGCGGGACAACACGACCTCCTGCGCGCTGTTGCCCAATTCGACTGCCACTCTGCCCATTTCGGCAAAATACCCTTTGACCTCTTCGGGTAACGCATGCTGCGGATGCCGCCGGCGGGCGATCTTGGCGACGTGCAGGGCAAGTGCGCCCATCCGGTCGATATCGGCCACCATCTGGATCGCGCTCACGATTGCTCGCAGGTCACCGGCGACCGGGGCCTGCAGGGCCAGCAGGACGAACGCGCTTTCCTCGGCCCGGGCGCTCAGCGTTGCGATCTTTTCGTGGTCGGAGATCACCTGTTCGGCCAACACCAGATCGGCTTGCAGCAAGGCTTGGGTTGCCCGCTCCATGGCGATGCCTGCCAGCCCGCACATCTCACCGAGCCGCTCGGATAATTCCGAGAGTTGCTCGTGGTAAGCGGTTCGCATGTGATAAAGCCTACGTTCTCGGCGGTGGATACGCCGTGAAGCGCTTACTCGCAAGTGGTGTCGGCGGCGTTGGTGACCGTCAGATCCTCGGGTAGCTTGGTCGGCGGGGTGCTGGAATTGCGGCTGATCTGCATGCTGACCGACGAGCCGCTGGGCGGCGGGGTGGTCACCGAACTGAAATCCGGGCCGAGGACTACCTGAACCACCTGTCCGATCCCGGTGACCCGCTCGACTTTCGAATTGCCGAACGCCGCGGCCACGGTTGCGGCGGCCTGCTCATTGCCCGGGGAAAAGAACACCGTGGTGGCCTTCAACGAACTCGGGTAGTCGTCCGGCGTCATCACGTTGAAGCCGTTTCGCTTGAGCTGGTTGGCGGCGGTGGTCGCCAGGCCGGCGGTGCTGGTTCCGTTGGACACCTGCACCGTGATTTCCTGCGGCGACGTGGTGATCACCTGTTCGCGCTGGACTTCGCCGGCGCTGTTCGGCGGGGGCGCCTTCTTCGTGGTGGTCGGCGCCGTCGTCGGCGAGTTCCCCAGCGTCTGGGCGTTGTGGTCGTTCTCCAGCGGCAGCGGATCGTCGTTGATGATCGCGGCGAACAGCGCTTTCATGTCGGCCGTCCGGGGCGGCTCGTCGCCGTTCTGGTCCGTCACGCCGGTCGGCACGGTGACGAACGTGACGTGGCCAGCCGCCATATGCTGCAACGATTGGCCCAGCTGTACCAGGTCTTTGGTCTTGACGTTGTCGACGTAGCTGTTGCCGATGAACATGTTGACGACGTTGTTGAGCTTGTTGAGGTTCATCAACGTGTCCTCGGAGATCAGCGAACGCAGCAGTGACGACAAGAACAATTGCTGACGTTTGATGCGACCGTAGTCGCCGTTGCTCTCGGTGGTGACTTGGCGGGCTCGCACATAATTCAACGCGGTCGGCCCGTCGATGACCTGACGTCCGGCGTGTTCGAGCACCGTGCCCAATTCATAGTCGCGCAGCGCAGTGGTGCTGCACACTTCGACGCCGCCGAGGGCTTCGACCATTCGCGCGAAACCGACGAAGTCGATGGCGATGAAGCGGTTGATGCTCAGGCCGGACAGCTTCTGGATGACCTTCACCAGGCACTTCGGGCCGCCAAAAGAAAACGCCGAGTTCAGCTTCGTCTCGGTGTAGACCATCCGGGGACCCCAGATCCCCTTCTTCTCGTCGTAGATGGGGCCGTACTTGCCGGTGTCGGGGTTCCATGCCTCGCACTGGATGGGGGTGATCGCCAGGTCGCGGGGGAACGACACCGCTACCACCCGCTTCCGGTTCGCCGGGATGTTGACCAGCATCACGGTGTCCGACCGGGCACCGCCGGCGTCCTCGGTGTCACCAGCACCGATCTCGGAATTCGCGCCGGCGCGCGAGTCCATGCCGACGATCAGGAAGTTTTCGTCGCCGTACTGCCCGTTGGGGTCGACGATGTCGCCGGAGTTCAGGTCGAGCGCGCTTACCGTGTTCAGCCGCTCGTTTTTCGATGCGCTCCACTGCCAGGCCCCGCCGGTCAGGACCAGCGCCAGCACGGCGAACATGGCCGCCAGTGACCGCCCGGCCAACAGGATCGGCCGCCGGCGCGAACGCGGTTTCTTCGTCCGGTTCTCCCGGCTCTTCGGGGTCTTTAAGCGCCTAACGACAGGCGCCCGCGACGACGCGGCCGACTCGCCCTCGGGCGGCTCGGTTGCGGCGGTTTCCGGTGCGAAGCCGGCCGACCCGAGGTCGGGCAGCTCGGAGAGGAGTTCTGATGAGTAGGCCGGAGTGGCGATGACCTGGGTGTCCAGTTGGTCCGCGTCGTCGTCGGGGATCTCCACGTCCATCTGGGATGGTTGCGGTGGTTCCGCGATGGGATCGGGGTCCGGCGCGCTGTGGCGATGAGTGGGACGGGCGGGCGCAGGTGCGCCGAGTTTGGCGATCAGGTCGGCGACGCTGACTCCGCCGTTGACGTGACAGCCGACCTGTGCGGGCTCTGCGTGGCCCGGACCGTGATGTCCGGCCGCAGCGCCAGATGACACCCCCGACCAGCGGAGCAAGCTGTCCTCGGGCGGCGGCGCGAACAACCGCTCCCACGGCGCGGCGCCTGGTGTCGCCGGCGGGTTCAGGGTGACCCGTTGGGCGTCGTTGCGGGAGCCGGACACGCGCCGAAGGTCAGGAGTGGCGTCTTTGTCGCCGTCACTCATGTCCTATCGGCCTCCGAAAAATATGATCCGGACATCAGGTTGTCCGTGCGCACACGTCGGCGCAGCGCCGAGCCGATCGGCGCCGCGCCATGCATAAAGCCCACATCGTACTGACTTGTGGTCGCAGGCGCGATCTCGGAAGAGTTTCGGTTCAACCACCAGAATGCATGACGTCGGCTCCGTCGGGCACCCGGCAGTCGTCGGCGTCGTCCAGCCAGCCGTCGGGAAGGGCCACCCGGGCGGGTGAACCCTGCCGGCCCCGCGGGCCGTTGCCGGCACTCGGGAACTCGACGCTGCCGTCCAACCGGTTCAGCAGGTCGTCGAGTTCGCTCAACGTTTTGACTAGCGCTAACGCTCGCCGGACGTCCGATCCGGCCGGGAACCCATGCAGGTACCAGGCGATGTGCTTGCGGATATCGCGCATGCCCTTGTCCTCACCGAAGTGTGCCGCCAGTAGGGCACCGTGGCGGCGGATGACGTCGGCGACCTCACCGAGCGTCGGCGGGGTGGGAGCCGGGCGGCCGGTAAAGGCGGCCGACAACTCGGCGAACAGCCAAGGTCGGCCCAGGCAACCGCGGCCGATGACGACGCCGTCACAGCCGGTGCTGGCCATCATGGCCAGCGCGTCGCTGGCGTCGTAGATGTCGCCGTTGCCCAGCACCGGAATGGTCGTGACCTGCTGCTTGAGCCGGGCGATCTGGTCCCAGTCGGCGGTGCCGGAGTAACGCTGCGCGGCCGTCCGGGCGTGCAGGGCGACCGCGGCGGCGCCCTCGGCTTCCGCGATGCGGCCGGCGTCCAGATGGGTGTGGTGGGCGTCGTCGATGCCGATGCGGAACTTGACCGTCACCGGTATCCCGGTGTCTTCGGTGGCGCGCACGGCGGCGGCGACGATTCGGCCGAACAGCCGTCGCTTGAACGGCAGGGCCGCCCCACCGCCGCGCTTGGTCACCTTGGGCACCGGGCAACCGAAGTTCATGTCGATGTGGTCGGCCAGGCCTTCGTCGGCGATCATCCGCGCGGCCGCGTAGGTGGTGTCCGGGTCGACGGTGTAGAGCTGCAGCGAGCGGGGCGATTCGTCCGGGGCGAACGTCGTCATGTGCATGGTGACCGGATGCCGCTCGACCAGCGCGCGGGCGGTCACCATTTCGCAGACGTAGAGTCCGCTGACCGTGCCGACCTTGGATTGCTCTAGTTCACGGCACAGGGTGCGGAACGCGACATTCGTCACACCGGCCATCGGCGCCAGCACAACCGGGCTGGCAACCTCGATTGAGCCGATACGCAACGGCCGACTACCGCCCGGTCATCTTCAGCGTGCCCTTGGTGGTGAGCACCTTCCTGGCGGTGATGCGCTCATCCATGCGGGCCTGGCGCGCGAGGTAGCGCTGCTTGGACGCCTCGAACTTGTCGCACTCCGCCTCGAGTTCCTCCATCAGCAAGGCGAGGTCGTCGCGCATGCGTGCGGCTTCGCCGGTGAAATCCTCACGCTCGAAGATGCGCCACTTCTTCAGCACCGGCTTGACGACCTCTTCGAGGTGGATGCGAATGTCATACACACCGCCGACGGCGATGATGACCGCCTTACGGCGGAATTCGGGCACCAGGAACCCAGGCATCTTGAAGTGCCGCAATATCAGATGCAGTGACTTCATTGCCTGGTTGGGCGCCAGGTCAAAAGCGGCCTCGCTGACGTCCCGGTAGAAGATCATGTGCAGGTTCTCGTCGGCCGAGATCTTGGCCATCAGCTGGTCGGCCACCATGTCGTTGCAGGCCTTACCGGTATTGCGGTGCGAAACCCGGGTCGCCAGCTCCTGGAAGCTCACGTAGATGACCGAGTCGGTGACGCTCTCGGCGAAATACTCACCCTGGTGGTTCTGGCCAGGACTGAAACCGCGGTTCACGACTTCCAGGCGAAGCTTCTCCAGCTCGACCGGGTCGACTGATCGAGTCACCACCAAGTAGTCGCGCAACGCGATGCCGTGCCGGTTCTCTTCGGCGGTCCAGCGGTTGACCCACTGGCCCCAGGCGCCGTCCATGCCCATGTTCATCGCGATCTCGCGGTGATAGGACGGCAGGTTGTCCTCGGTGACCAGGTTCTGCACCATCGCTACCTGGGCGACGTCGGAAAGCTTGCTTTGCTCGGGGTCCCATTCCTGGCCGCCGAGCGCGTAGTAGTTCTTCCCGTCGGACCACGGGATGTAGTCGTGCGGATTCCAGTTCTTGTGCATGCTGATATGCCGGTTGAGGTACTTCTCAACAAACGGTTCAAGTTCATGTAGCAGCTGTAGGTCCGTCAGCTGGGCTGACATGGCGCCCTCCAGTTATCTGTGTCTTTGGGTTGCACTCAATATATCTGTGCCCGACGGTATCAACAAGTTTGCGTGCGGCGTGCTGGGTTGCGATTCTGCGTCCGGCATCAATCGTGCGGCCTGGCCGCCGGCGGGTGCCCGGCTTGGGGCGCCGGGCGGTGCGGAACATGGCTGGCCGCCGCGCTGAGCAGCATGTCGACGCAGTAGTCGATGAATTGCTGGCGGGTGGCCCCCAGTTGACCATTCAGGTATGCGGTGAACAGGCCGGTCAGCGCCCCGATCAAGCTGGTGGCGACCAGTTTCTGCACAACCGGATCGGCAATGCGGGAGAGCTTGCGCTGCAGCAGCTCGATGAAATTGGGCATCCACTCCGCGCCGGAGCGGGTCAGTACGGGTTCCACCGTCGGCGCCAACAGCAGCACCCGCCCGCGCACCGGATCATCGACCATCAGGGCGACGAATCGTTCCACGGCTTCCCGGGCGGTATGGGCCGACATGAGCGTGGCCATGGCCCGGGTACAGACGTCGTCATACACCGCGCGCACGAAGTGGTCCCGGTCGGTGAAGCTTTCATAGAAGTAGCGCTCGGTCAGAGCCGCCTTGCGGCAGACCGCACGTACGGTCAGCGCCGGCCCGTCCTTCTCGCCGAGCAGCTGCACGCCGGCGGCGATCAGATTTTCCCGACGTACGGCGTGGCGATCTTCCAGCGGGACGCCGGTCCAGCGGCCTCGTTTTTGACCGGCCTGCACATCGCTCCTAAACTTCAAGTGACAACGCGTGTAGTCAGAATTGCTGACGTCGCCCTAACCACCGGGAAAGCACCAGTGACTCAAGATACGTCTGCTTCGTGCCCGCTGCCCAGCGCTAAGGTGCAACCCTCGACGGGCGCCGCTGCCGCTGCTGCGCCGAACGACTCGGTAGCCGGCGGTTGCCCGGTTTCGCCGCTGGGTTACGACGCGCCGCCGGTGCCGCTCGGCCCGGATTCGCTGACCTGGCGATACTTCGGCGACTGGCGCGGCATGCTGCAGGGTCCCTGGGCCGGGTCCATGCAGAACATGCATCCCCAGCTGGGGGCGGCGGTCGAGGAGCACTCGACGTTCTTTCGGGAGCGCTGGCCGCGGCTGTTGCGGTCGTTGTACCCGATCGGCGGCGTGGTTTTCGACGGCGACCGGGCTCCGGTCACCGGCGCCGAGGTCCGCGACTACCACGTGGACATCAAGGGCGTCGACGCGGCGGGGCGTCGCTACCACGCGTTGAACCCGGACGTCTTCTATTGGGCGCATGCCACCTTTTTCGTCGGAACCCTGCACGTCGCCGAGCGGTTCTGCGGCGGCCTGACCGAGGCGCAGAAGCGTCAGCTTTTCGACGAACACGTCCAGTGGTATCGGATGTACGGCATGAGCATGCGGCCCGTGCCGGCGTCCTGGGAGGAATTTCAGGTCTACTGGGACCACATGTGTCGCAACGTGCTGGAGAACAACTTTGCGGCGCGGGCCGTGCTGGATTTGACCGAGTTGCCCAAACCTCCCTTCGCCCAATGGATTCCGGACAGGTTGTGGGCGCTGCAGCGCAGCCTGTTGGCGCCGTTCTTCGTCTGGCTCACGGTCGGCCTCTACGACCCACCGGTGCGCGAACTGATGGGCTACCAGTGGTCGCGCCGGGATGAATGGCTACACCGGCGCTTCGGCGACCTTGTCCGTCTGGTCTTCGCCGCCGTGCCGCGCCGGTACCGGAAGCACCCGCGGGCGCGGGCCGGCTGGGACCGGGTCAGCGGACGGATCCCGGCCGACACCCCGCTGGTGCAGACTCCGGCGCGCAACCTGCCGCCCCTGGATGAGCGCGACAACCCGGCGCACTACTGCCCGAGGGTCTGAACCCTCGACTCAGCTGTGTGCATGGCTGTGCACCTCTTCAACGCCTTCGAGGCCTTCGAGGCCGCGCTGATGGACGTGCTCGTGGGTGTGCTGGGTCCCGTCGTCGTGTGAGTGCGGGTGCTCGTGGGTGACGTGCTCGTGCTCATGGCTGGTGTGCGCGTGGCTGTGGGTCAAGTCGCCGTGCTGGTGGTCGTGCGCGTGCGGCGCGTCATGGGTGTGGGTGGCTACCATAATCGTTACCTCCTCAATGTGAAATATGTTGTGGTGCTGAACGATTCGGTTATCCAGCATCTGGTGTCGCGGCGACTGCCTGCAGTCCGTCGCCGCGGTGGTGGCGGGGCACGCCGGGGCCGGCGTGCTCGGCGTTGAAGACGGCGTCGATGACGAGTTGGCGCACGTGGTCGTTTTCCAGGCTGTAGAAGATCGTCGTACCGTCGCGGCGGGTGCGCACCAAGCGCGCCATCCGCAGCTTGGCCAGATGCTGGGACACCGACGGCGCCGGCTTGCGTACGTGTTCGGCCAGCTCGTTGACCGACATCTCGCTAGTTGCCAGGGACCACAGAATCTGCACGCGGGTGGCGTCGGCGAGCATCCGGAACACCTCGACCACGAGGCCGGCCTGGTCGTCGGGCAACCTCGTTGGTTTGTTAGTTGCGTGCATAAGCAGATAGTAGTGAAGGTTGATGTGCTGTCAACAGGTGTCCAGGTCGGTGCCCGTCTAACCGCGTCTAGCCGGGCGGTACGGCGGTGGCCGTGCGTCGTCCGCCGTTGCGCTCCTGCCAGAACCGGTAGACGTCGACGGCGGCGGGGCTCGGCTCGTACCGCATCGGCAGCCGCCGGTCCCGCCAGTCTTTGGCGAATTCCTCATAGAAGGTGGCAAGTTCGAAGTATTTGCGATCGTCGACGTAATGCGGCTCGTAGGCGTCGCGCGTCGTCAGAAATACCACTTCGTCGGGCGAGCAGTAGTACAACGATCCGAGGCACATGGGGCACGGGTGCGCCAACACGTAGATAGTGGTACCCACCAGGTGCTCGGTACCCAGCTTGGTGCAGGCCTCGCGGATGGCAAGGATCTCGGCGTGGGCGGTGGGATCGTTGGTCTGCGCGACCTTGTTGGCGCTTTCGGCAAGGATCTCGCCGTCCTTGACGATGACCGTCGCAAAGGGGCGACCGCCCTCGGTGACGTTCTGGCGAGCGAGGTCGATGGTGCGTTGGGCGAAGTCGATCACGGTTGGTCAGAGTAGCCCGGCAGGCACCATCGAGCCTGTGATAGTAACTAGATTATCTATCTTTTTTCTGGTTCGACGAAGGGACGGCCATGGTGCGTACCGATCGTGATCGCTGGGACCTTGCGACGAGCGTCGGGGCAACGGCAACCATGGTGGCCGCTCAGCGCGCGCTGGCCGCTAGCCGCGAGTTTGCGTTGATTGACGACCCGTTCGCCGCGCCGTTGGTGCGAGCGGTCGGCATGGACGTCTATACCCGGATGGTGGACGGGCAGATTCCGGTCGAGGAGGATTCCGAGTTCGACCCCGAGCGGGTGGCCCGCGGGATGGCCTGCCGGACCAGGTTCTACGACCGGTTCTTCCTCGAGGCCGCGGGGAGCGGCATCGGCCAGGTGGTCATCCTGGCGTCCGGCCTGGATGCCCGCGCCTACCGGCTGCCGTGGCCCAAGGGCACCGTCGTCTACGAAGTCGACATGCCAGAGGTGATCGCGTTCAAGACGTCAACGCTGAACAGTCTTGGCGCCGAGCCCACCGCGCGGCGTCGCACCGTCGCGGTCGATTTGCGCGACAACTGGGCCGCCGCGCTGCAGGCGGCGGGATTCGACAGGCAGGTCCCCTCGGCCTGGAGCGCCGAAGGGTTGCTGGTCTACCTGCCCGAGGACGCGCAGGACGCCCTGTTCGACAACATCACCGGGTTGAGCGCCCCGGGCAGCCGGCTGGCGTTCGAGTTCGTGCCCGACACCGCGATTTTCGCCGACGAGCGGTGGCGCTCCCATCACGACCGGATGAGCGAACTCGGGTTCGACATCGACTTCAACGACCTGGTGTATCACGGCCAACGCAGCCCTGTCATCGAGCATCTATCTCGCCAGGGCTGGCAGACGTCGTCGCACACCGTCAAGGAACTCCACCAAGCCAATGGCTTCGAATATCCCGACGACGAACTCGCTATCGCGTTCGCCGACGTGACCTACACCAGTGCGGTGCTCGGGTGCTGAAGCAGTCGGCCCTCGCCGGACTGGTTTATTGGCGAAGCAGCTCGTCTTTGAGGCGGGCGGTGATCAGGTCCTGGAACACCTCGCGGGCGGGACCGTACAAGTCGGTCAAGGTGGACACGAGCGCGTCCCGGTTGTATTCCGGAATGGAGCCCCCCACCGGAGTCCAGAAGCTGTCGATGTCCATGAGGAAGAACGGACCGGTCTGCGGCGGCGTGATGCGGCGCAGGTGGTAGCTCGGATCCAGCGCCTGGCCCACACCGGGCCCGTACCGCAAGATCAGTGACTTGCCCGGTTGGGGTTCCCGGTAGACCGCGGCACCCTGCCACTCGGTCAGCGACAGGCCGCCCGGAGCGATGCGGTAGGGCCCGAGCAGTTGCTCGTCGATCCAGTTGCCCCAGTTGACCCGGCCGTCGACCCCAACCGGGACCCGGATCTCGAGAACGTATCGCAGACCGATGCGCTCTACTCCGACGATCGACGAAACCTGCGCGCGGGCGTCGGCGACCCGTAACACGAGGTCGCAAAAGGTCTCGAAGTCACGGTAAGCGCTGGTTTCGACGACGATGGCCTGGTTCTTCAGTGAGGCCGAAACGGTGTTGTCCCGGTTGCCGTAGCGGACGAAGCGGTCCGCGACGGGGGTCGGGGCGGCGCCGGGTGCCGTCACTCCCCAGCTCACGTCCTGCGCCTGGCGCTCGATCGGCAAGTCGTTGATGAGGAGGTGTTTGAGTTCCCGGCTGGTTGATTCGGTGAGGGAATCCGTTGCCGGGTGCCGGATTTCCATCGTCACCAGGGCGACGGGCGCGTTGGGTTGGATTCCATCCTGACTCATCTCGGGAAGCATAGCGGGAGCATAACCAAGCGGTCCCGGGCTTCAAACGCCGGCCGACCGTGCGCGGCCTGGCCGGCACCGCGTCGTTGCCAGGAGCCGGTCGATCGGCGCGATCAGCGGCCGCGGTTGGGCGGCTTGCGCGGGCGATCTGAACGGTGATAAGGGGCGATCGGCGGGGCGACGCCCGGCATCGGCGGCGGGCGAATTCGTGGTACTCGGTGCCCCCACCAGGACTCGAACCTGGGACCTGCGGATTAAAAGTCCGTAGCTCTACCAACTGAGCTATAGGGGCGCGGAGTCCAAGGATACTGCGTGGCTGGGCGAAGCTCGTTTGAGGATTAGGCCCGGGGTGACCTAAGCTGACGTGGCTCCCAATGATGACCACGTTGCGAGTGCCCCGGAGAGATTCGGTTCTGCCCCCTTCGTCTAGACGGCCTAGGACGCCGCCCTTTCAAGGCGGTAACGCGGGTTCGAATCCCGTAGGGGGTACCCTGCGATGCGAGTATCGCGGAGCAGTAGCACAGCATGGCCCTGTGGCGCAGTTGGTTAGCGCGCCGCCCTGTCACGGCGGAGGTCGCGGGTTCGAGTCCCGTCAGGGTCGCCGATGCGGCCAGGCACATGCTGCCTTCCGGCCAGGTAGCTCAGTCGGTATGAGCGTCCGCCTGAAAAGCGGAAGGTCGGCGGTTCGATCCCGCCCCTGGCCACCATGTTCTACCTGCATAGACACGGGTTATGCACTCGATGGTTGGTTTGACTCGTCCGGTTCTTGTCCGGTCTTGAGTGTCTGAATCTCAGTCGCATGTAGCTGATCGAGGTTGGTCGCGACCTGGTCCAGCTCGTCGGCGTAGAGGTCGCTATAGATGTTGGCGGTGACGGTTGGCGTCGAGTGGCCCATGGTCTTCTGCACGTAGCGAAGGTCGGCACCTGATTTCCGGGCCAGGCTGGCGTAGGTGTGGCGTAAGTCGTGAATCGTCAACGGGGCGAGGTGCGTTTTCTTTAAGACTTTGTTCCAGTGTGTGTGCCGGCGCCAGTTGTTGGATCGCAACAGTTTTCCGTTGGGCGAGGTGACGGCAGGCTCGTCAGGAGTACGGCCACTGATGCGGCGAGTGAAGATGTCCACGACGACTTGCGGCAGCGGGACGATTCGGATGCCGGCGCGGGTTTTCGGAGGCCCGACGACGATTCGGCCTTCAACCTCGGGTGCGGCTCGCCGGACATAGAGGCGGCGGGCGGCAAGGTCGACGTCTTTGGCGCGGAGGCCGACGAGTTCGGACCAGCGCAGGCCGGTATAGGCGAGGATGGTCACGACGTCGCCCTGGTCACCGCAGGCGGTAGCGAGGGTCTGGATCTCCTGCGCGGTGAGGTAACGGTGACGTTCCCGCTCAGGAATGCGACCCGCCGCGACGCCAAGGGCGGGGTTGCGGTGGATTCGGCCGTCCTGGTGGGCGACGTCAAGGATCGCACGCAGCAGTCGCAGCGTGGACACTTTCGCCCACGGGCCGACCGTCAATGCGTCTACGAACACCTGGACGTCAGCGCGGGTGATTTCGTCGACGGGCACATGACCGAACCGGGGTCCGATACGGAGTTCCCAGTGCTGGGAGTAGCCGCTCCAAGTCTTAGGCGACACCGCGGGCTTCTTGGAATCAGAGAACTGCGTCCAAATCCGGCTCAGCGGTGTGCGTCCAAGGCGTGGATCGAACCGACGTGCACCGAGCGCCGCCTCGTTGTCGCGTTCCGATTTGAACGCCTTTGCCTCGCGCAGGGTCGGGAACGTAGCCGATGTTTCGACCCAGCCGGACGGAGCGTCCGGATCACGGATCAGGTAGCGGACTTGGTAGCGGGGCTGCCCGGCCGCATTGGCGCGCTTTCGGATGCCGCGTGGGGTGTTGCCGGCCATTACCGACGCACCTGCTTGAGCCAGGACCTTACTTCCGCGCAGTCCCAGCGGCGTACCCGCTCCGACAAGGTGTAGCACGGCGGGCCGATCTGCTCGCCGGTGGTTTCGCGGAGCGCGGCCCAACGGTTGAGCGTCGCGGCGGATACCCCAAGTAGCACCGACACCTCATCGGCGGTCAGCAGCTCTGGAAAGTTGCCCGCAGTGACGAGCGCTTCCCGGATACCGTGAGTGACCATCGCTTCACCTCGTCGTGGGTGGCTGGTGTGTGGACGGAGCATCCATGCGGGTACGGATGGAGCCGAACCAGGCGCGAGTACGCGGCAATCCCGCGTCGGTATCGTCTTGCCCGCCGGTAATTCCCCAGAGATCGAATGCCCAGCGATCCATCGCGGAGATCGTTGTCTCGCCGCAACGTTGAAGTTCTGCGCTGTCGCCTAGGACCAGGGCGGTGCCGATGACTTCGCCGCGCGACCAGAGATGCCGATACTCGTCCCATCCATCTGTATGGACAAGCTGGGCGCGGTGGATCAGATCATCGGCATGCCGCGCCAATTGATCCTGGTCGGGTGGTTCGAATAGCGGCCAGTGGTCAGTCATTGCGCTGTCTTTCCCCGGTAGCACCCGCTGCGCGTCCGTATTGCTTTGCAGTGGAGCGGATTTGATCATCGGTCCAGAAATCAGAGCGCACTCTGGTCACTTGGCCATCCTCGGCAATGACGTAGCCGGTACCCGGTGCGTCAGGGCTGATCCGGTGTGCGGGTGCGATATCGGCCATCCCGTCGCCGAGAACCATCGTCACCTCGTCGCGGGAACGAAGCCGGAGCGCGATGGCCTGAGTGAACAGGCCTCGCATTGGGAGGACTTCCTTGCGGGGATCTTGCAGGAATGCGACCACACCGATTCCGAGAGCGCGGCCTTTGGTCAGGATCCGCGACAACGAGGCAGCGGCTTCTTTCCGCAGTGCAGGGTCACTCATGTACGCGGTCATTCCGGCCAGCTCGTCGATCAGCAGCACGATCAAGGGTGCGGATTTAGTGGGGCTATGTTGACGGGTTCTTCCTGCCATTTGCGCTCCGCGTTTGTCCATCAACGTTTCCAGCGCAGCAAGGGTTTTCACTGCCTCGGCCTCGGTCGTTGCGACCTTGGTAAACAAGCGGGCGCCGACCGATAGTTCGATGCCGTACTTGAGGTCGATGCCGATCAGGTGGACCAGGCCGGCGGCGATCGCAGGACCGAAGCCGCCAGCAATGCCCCAAAACACCGATCCTTTGCCTGCGCCCGAGCAGCCCACGGTCAAGGTGTGGCGTCCTGCGACGGGCAGCGTCCACGGAGCGCCGTTTTCACAACGCCCTAGCGGGACTCGGGTGGTGGCGACTGCCTTGGGTGGAGCGGCATGACCGACCGACGAGAGATGTTCGCGCATGAGCAGTTCCATCCGCACGGTACCGGGGGCGACCACGACCGACCGGGCGCCGTGTGCTCGTGCGGCGTCGCGGATGGCCGGGACGGCACGCTCCAGGTCTTCGACTGTGATACCCATCCGCGTCTGTACTGTCAGATTCAGGCAATGATCAGATGCATTGACCTGCAATAGCTTTGGATGAGTCCATCGTGTCTGCGTGACCGCCCGGCCTTCGTGGTCCTTGCGGGTGACTTGCTCGGAGGCGGACAAGCCGCAGCGTCTCGACAGCCGGTCCCATGAGATGTATGCCCACAGCCTCCAGCGCATGCGCCGGACGGGGCCGGCGACGTGCAGTTCGTAGGTCTCCGGTGACTGCAGCCGCCAGGCAATTAGAACCACAGCGGTGATCCCTATGGCTACCGCGACCCACATCACGCCGCTAAGCAGCAGGTGCAGTAGGTTCTCAAACCGTAGTGGGGTGTCGGGGTCGGTGAGTTCGTATGGGTCGGGATTCATGCCGATGCCCGCCCTGTGCTCGATGCCGCGGACGGCTTGCCCGGTGCTGTCATGCCCGAGGCTCGGAACGACCACGCGATCCGTGAGAAATCGCCCGACCGTTCGATGTATGGCAGAGCCATCAAACCTTCGAAAACCACAGGTGTGAACGGTGTTCCGCTGGAATTGGTGGGCGCAACAGGTTGCGTTTGTGCGGCGAACTTGACCGTCACCGTGCGGCTGCGCTTCGGCGCGGCTGGGTCGCCGTCGAGCACTTCGACCTGCCACATTGGTGAACCGGTGTCGCGGTCGGTCGCTTGTACGCGGTTGTCGCCTGAGGACTTGTCGAAGTCGATCATCGGCGTCACCTCCGACACGAGAAACGCGCCGAGTGCGAACACCTGGTCATGCCCGATCTGGAGCCATTTGGGGATGGACATCGCTGAACCCTTTCGATGGATTGAACTAGATGACTATCTAACCTAGTCGTCTAGAGGAGTGAAATCAAGCATTCAGCGCCCTTTTGGGCACTTCGTGACGGATCAGCGCGCTGAGAAGTCGTATTCGAGCAGGTAGGCGGATGCGACCTTCACCGTGTCGCACACCTCGACGGCCACGTCGTTGGTGTCGTAGGCCGTCCGGACCACCGTCAGGACGGGTACTCCCGCCGCGAGTTGAAGGGTGCGGCGCTCTTCGGGGGTGGGCATCCGTGCGCCGACTTCCTCGGTGAATCGGGCGAGTGTGTGGCCGGCTTCCTCGAGGCGCGCATATATGCCGCCAGGTCCGGTGTCGGGCTGTTCGATCTTGGTGTCCTGGGCGAATGAGGCAGGGATGTACGAGATCGCGGTCTCGATCGGCTTGCCATCGGCAAGGTAACGGCGCGATCGGACGACAACGTCGTCGTCCGGCGTCAAACGAAGGTGCTCGGCAACAACGGGGTTCGGCTTTTCGCGCGTGACAGTGATGTTGTCGACGTGCGGCGTGTAACCAGACTTCTCCGCCTCCACGGTGAAGGCCGCTTTGCCTCTGGCGCGATGTCTCCGTGCGAACCGATCGGATGCCAGCCGCCGAATCGGGGGTGCCGGGCGAACGAACACTCCGCGGCCGTGCTCGGAGATCACCAGCCCCTCTGAGCGCAGCTCTTGTACGGCTTGGCGGACGGTCATCCGGGCGACCCCGAAGTGCTCGATTAGCGCTGCTTCTGACGGCAGCCGTTCCCCGGCGGATAGCTGGCCCGAGCTGATAGCTTCGCGCAACATGATGGCGATCTGCCGATACGGTGGCTTGTCATCCGCCCGGTCGATCTGGTCAAGTTGCAGCACCTGCGAGCCTTCCTTTACATGTCTAGACGACTAGTCTAGGGAAACGACACGCCCATGTCACTACTGGCATCCAGCCAAGAGGATGGAGTCTCGCATGGCAACCACACCGAAACACTCCGTCAGCGTCGCCGGCATCGTAGTCCGCGACGACGATCGCGTGCTGGTCATCAAGCGTAACGACAACGGCCATTGGGAGGCCCCCGGCGGCATCCTCGAGCTCGATGAATCATTCGAGAGCGGTGTTCAGCGCGAGGTGCTGGAAGAGACCGGCCTTGCGGTCACGGTCGAGCGGCTTACTGGTGTTTACAAGAACCTGACGCACGGAATCGTCGCCCTGGTTTACCGATGCCGTCCCGCCGGTGGCGCCGCCCACCCGACGGCTGAAGCTTGCGAAGTTCTCTGGATGACTACGGAACAGGTTCAGTCGGCGATGAGCCCTGCATTCGCGGTCCGCGTTGCGGACGCTCTCGACGAGGGCGTCCATTCTCGGGCACATGATGGTGTCAATCTCGTATCCGGCTAACAGCCAAATCTGCCGGGAGCTGTACACCGCAAACGACGCCCTCCGCGGCGTGTCGTTCCGCCGAAGTTAGAACCCTTGCTGTCGAGTAAGGTGCCGCCATGGCCGACGGTAATCCTCTTCGTGTATTCGTTGCAACGCCGGGCGACTTGGCGGGCGAGCGTACGGTCGTCGACACAATCATCAGGGAACACAACGCAAGGCAGGGGAGCGACGCTACCCGCTTCGAGATGGTTGGTTGGGAAAGCGTCAGAGGAACGGCGCGACGGCCGCAAGAGGCGATCAACGAACTTATTGGCGAATGCCACTATTTGGTCGCTCTCTTCAAGAAATCGTGGGGTAGTGAGCCGGGAAGCCCCTGGGGCTACACGTCGGGCACCGAGGAGGAGCTCTTCACAGCCCTCCTGCAGTTGGGTCAAGAAGATCGACCCATGCGCGACGTCTGGGTGGCATTCTTGCAAGACGCGTCGCCAGCTTCGGAGATAACCAAATTGCGTGATCAAATGTCCAATCAGCACTCGATTATGTACGAGCCGGTGTCGGATATTCGGGACCTAAAAACAAAGCTAACGCAGCGGTTGGAGGCGTGGGCGTCGATAGCTGGACCAAAGATTGCGCGCCACATAAATTTGCTCCCTTCCTCCGGAAAGGACCTTATCCGTGCAGCGACGCTTCGTCGGGATGGAGAGAAGCTCGTGGAGCTTGGGCTGCCGGAGAATGGCGGCAAGAATCTGAAGGAAGCGGCAGTCCTCGGCGGCCCACCCGAGCAGCTGGCCTATGCCAAATTTCTGGAACACAGCGGCGACCTCGATACAGCTCAAAGCGTAATCCAGTCAGCGATCGACTACTTCGGCAAAGAACCGGGCACCTTACATACGCCGTCCGCGGCCGAGGCGTTCGCCGCGCTGGCGGGGTTACTGCGCCGCAAGGGCTCCGATAGAGATGCCATCGGTCGGCTGCAGCAGGCACTCACTCTCCTCAAGCAAGATGACCCGTTCGCTACGGTTGTGAGGTGCCGAATACTTGACGAACTTGGACTGGCTCATCAACAGGTCGGTGAAATGGACAGTGCACGCCGCAGTTTCGAACTCGCGCTCGACAAGCGCAGGGAAGTGGGGGATGAGGTCGGCATCTGCCAGTCTCTGGTGAATCTCGCGCGTCTGCAAGTTGCGATGGATGACCTGGGTGCCGCCCGCAAGTTCGCAGAAGAAGCCCTATCGGGGTTGGGCAAGTTCCCTCCCAGCGCTCTCCTGGCTAATGCGGAAACCTTGCGTGCCCAGGTGCTCCTGCGGCTTGGGTTGGCGGCTGATGCGCTCGAGAATACGGCTCGGGCGATTTCAATCAATCGACAGATTGGAAACACTCGTGGGGAGGCGATCTCCCTGCTCGTGTCTGCTCAGTGCCTTCGGGCATCGGGCGACGTGCCACAAGCTATCGCGGACGCCGAACAGGCTTTGGCATTGAACGAGGCCATGGGCAATAAGTTCGGGCAAGACCGGGCGCGTTGGCTACTCGAAAGGCTGCGGGAGTGAGTGCGTGTGACGCCCTAGAAATCGGATTCAATTGGGTGCCCGAGGGAATCAACCTGATTGTAGGTGAGCGACGGCCAGATGAGCGCTGTCAGGCGCCCCGTCGACGGACCGCAACCGGTATCAATATTGGCGAAATTCGCGCCAATCGCAGGTAGGTCTCCAATAGGAATGTGCGCGGAAATCCGAAAACGTGTCTCGTCAGCGGATGCGGGCTGATGAGATGCAATTACTTCGTGGGTCTCGTATATCTTAGGCATGCTTCGGAGAAACTCGATGTGCTCAGCAGGAACGGACGCGCGGAAGTCGCCGATCACGTCAGGGCTTACTCGACGTCTGACATAAGAGCGAATCGTGCTGGCGCCTCCCATCTTCAAGAAACTGGCGAGATCGCCTGTCTCTAGGGCCGACAACATTTCAGTCTCATGGTTGCCGCAAAGTGACGTTACTCCCCCTTTCCTCGATGCCTCAAGCAAAGTTTGAATCACCGCCCCTGAGTCTTGGCCTTTGTTTATGTAATCACCCAAGAAAACAATTCGATCGATATTGCCGATCCGATCAAGAAGCGCGAGCAGCCCGGTCAATGCAGCTAAATTCCCATGAATGTCGCCAACGAAAGCAGTCTCCACAAGCGTCATAGCAGGATTTTCTCCAGCTCGGCGTAGTCGCCACCACTGCCGACGATGCCAAGAGCCATAAAAGCAATGGAAAGGAGGTCTCCTCTATTTTCCCACTCATTCACTATCAGCGCCTCCAGGGAGCCATGTGGGTTTTCTGGCAGCCGCCCCAATATTGATTCGAGCCGCTTCAAGCATTCGTCATAATCCTCGCGGAGTGGACTTCCGGAATGGCGGGAAGCAAGCAGGTCGACCAGCGCTGGATCGGAATGCCGAATGGCAAGTTCCCTGACTGAAAAGCAAGGTTCATCGACGGCGATGGCCTGGGCATACAAGCTGCTTCTGAGAAGGTAACGCGCTTCGCGTAGGAGGCCGGCGAGGTACTTGGGGAGGTCCGATTCAGGAGAACCGAATACTGGAGACATCGCCTTCACGCGATTGAAAAGTCTTTCCGTATCGACATTGCCGAGCGAGTTCAGAATTTCGGTCAGATCGCCTTCGGGGTCCCAGAAAACCTTGGCGTCCCGCTGCAGGTGGGCGCCAAACAAGGTTCCTATTCCCGTTTTCAACTGGTCTCGCGTGTAAAAGCTGACATTCACGACTCCTGAATACGTGCTCGGGAACGAGTGCTGAACCAGTGCGAGGACGTCGAGGTCGGAATCAGTGACAGCATCACCCCGAGCGCGACTTCCGTATATAAGCAGCGCCGACACATCCCCAGGAAGGGGAGGAAAATCTGCTGCAATTTCTTCGGGGACGCCGAGGTTCGCGAGCGCGCTGAGCACGGATGCCCGGTCCAGAACGTTCCTCCTCATTGCGTCTTCAAGCTGTGGCCGCGAAGGCGCGGGCAAGTCCCTTGCAGTTGGTGGGGTTCTGTGAAGCTCATGTTTCCTCGAAGCCTGATTGGTCGAACTTCAGCGTCTGAGCGTTCTCGGACACGGTGCGGATCTTGCCTTCGTCGAAACCGCCCGTGTCGGTTGCTTCGATTTCGATCTTCACGACGAGTTGGGTGCCAGTGTCTCGGAGATGGGCGATGACCTCTTCGGCGACGTTCTTGAAGTCCAGAGCGATCTTGTCGGCGCTGAGCGTCTTGACTCCGTAGAAGCGGGTCTTCGGCGGAGGGAACGCGACGTCGACTGGTAGCTTCGAGGTCACGTCCGGGCCGACAGCCGGCGTACTTGCGCCACCCGTGCTGGGTGCAGGCGGGGAAGGTACCTCGGTTTCGCGCTGCTTTGCGGCGACATCGGGTCGCACGAGTAGGAGCGAGTCAGTCGCCGCCGGCGCGGCACCCTTATCGTCGGGCGTCCAGAGTCCGATGTAGCGCCCAGCCGCCTCGTCGAAACCTGTCGCCAGGGCGAACGCATCGGCCTGCCAGATCAGCGGCATATCGACGATGCCCTCGTCGAGCACCCGCCGGTCGCGCAGCCGCGGCATGTACGGGTACTGGCTGTACAGTCGCCATAGCGCTCCGAGGGAGACGTGCCCGTCCTTCCAGATCTGGGGCACCTTGCTGATCGCGAGGCGGATGGTCGCCGCAGCTTGCCGGATTGACAGGTCACCGTCGCTGCCGAGCCGACGCGAAACCCGCTCGGCGAGGGCCGGAGACTGCCCCTCGACCTTGGTCTCGCGGATCACGAACGGGACGGCCGGATCGGGCTGAGTGGGTACCAGAGCCCACGTGAACGTCTGCAGCAGACGGGAATTCACAGTTCCATCGGCCTGAGTCTGACGTTGGGTCGCCTGATTTTTCTGGTTTTGCGTAAGATCGAGATCCGCCTCGTTGCCCAAGACATGCGTCCAGCCCAGGTACTCACGCACCGCGGAGTCGAGTTCGTCGAGGCGTGCCTCGTCGGCGGCAAGGTAGGCCAGCATGTTGCGGTTGGTCCGGTTGGCGGTTCCCCGATGCTCGGTGGCCTGCTTGGCGAATTCCTTTGCCGCCGAGTCGGCTCCCCGCTTGTGAGCCACCTTCGGGTGCAGAATGACGAGGCGTGCTTCGTCGGCGTCAGGGATGTCGGCGTTGGATTCCGGGCACACGTGCACGCCGGCGAAATCGCCGCGGCTCTTGGCCTGACTCTGCAAACGTCGGACGATCTCGGCCCACACGTCTTCCTTGTGCAGCCGTTCGGCCTGGTCTTTCGCCGTGCGAGTGATATTGGCCTGCAGGTCATACCAGTACTTGCCTGAACCTGAGTAAAAGTAGGTCGCCCGATCTGCGAGCTGGGTTAGCGCCGAGTGGAAATTCCCCGGCACGTCGCCTGGAACGGCCGTGCCCAAGAAAACTCGCTGGGTTTCCAGGCCTTTGTGAGCAGAGCCGATGGTCGGCGCCGCTCCGAAAAATACAGTGCGGGCTAGGCGTTTCGTCAGCGATCGCTGACCGAACAGAGGTTTAGCGGTGTCGATGCGGGCGGGCTCGGAATTCGGGCCGTCGACATCGGCGTCGATGATCGCCTTCCACGAATCCTGCAAATACTGCGTCAGTTCGGCATTCACATTCGCGGTAGCCAGCGGGATGGAACCGGGCATGATCAGCGGTGATGCGTCTTCGCCCGTCCACAGGGCATGGATGACCGTGCTCATCAGGCGCAGCACGCCACGCGTGCGCTGGAAGCGTTCCAGTGATGACCACTCCTCGTAGAGCCGGTCGAACAGCTCGGGATGGATCGGATAGGTCCGCTTGATCCTCTCCTCGTACCCGGGATCTCGTGAGTCGCGGGGGAAATCGTCACTGTACTTGCGGTACATCTCGACGTACGCTCGCGCGGTCGCGCCGATGGCCGCGAGCGCCGCCGCATCGGGCTGCTTGAAAAGACGCTGCCGCACAATCTGATACGCCTCGGCCGATGATGCCGGACGCCACTGGTCAGCCACGCGGCGCACAACATTCTGCAGCCGCTTCAGTGCTTCCAAGCCGTTCGCACCACCGACCTCCTCGGCGTTGCCGGCGACGATCTTGTCGCCGTCGACGCCGGTCGACGAAGCGGGAATTGAGATCACCAGCAGCACACCCGACGTGCCCTTCGCCGCCTCAGTCAGCGACTGCGCGAAGGTGAACTGATCGTCAAAGGTGCCGCCAGCCAAATCATCACGACCGACCAGGGAGCGGGCGTAGGCCACCCACTCGTCGATCAGAATAACCGCCGGCGCGTACGTGGCCAACAGATCGTGCAGCGCCGTGCCAGGATGGGTGCGGTCGGCATCCGCCTTCGCGACCAACGCGAACGCCTCCGCGCCACCTAACTGCCATGCCAGCTCACCCCAGATCGTGTTAACCCGGGTGCCGTCGTCCTTGACCACGCCGGACGGGCTGAGGTGGTTTCCGACGATCGCCACCCGATTCACCTTCGTGCCGGTATAGCCGTTGGCGGTCAGCAGGTCCTGAGTCTCCTGAGGAAATTTGCCGACGGGAAGCCCACATCCGATATGCCACAGCGCCAGCATCGAGTGAGTCTTGCCGCCACCGAAGTTAGTCTGCAGGTTGATGACCGGCGGCGCGTTGTCGTCACCGGAGAGCCGCCGCACGGCGCGGCCGATCAAGTCGATCAGACCCTCGGTCAAATACGTGCGTTTGAAGAACTCGACGGGGTCGGCGTAGTCGGCGTCCTGCTCGCCGCCGAACGCCACCTTGTACAGGTCGGCGGCGAACTCGGATGCGGCGAAGTTGCCGGTTGCGACGTCGTCGTGGGGAGGCAGGACTTCACGCCACGGCTTGAGGCCGGAGGATTCTGGGTTGTTGACGGCGGCTTTGAGGACTTTCTTGTCGTCCTTGTCGGCGGTGACCCGTCGCAGGTTCAGCCGAATGCTGCGGATTTCGTCGGCCACACTCGCGGCGCCGATGAGGTTTAGCAACCGCTCCCCGGTGTCCAGGGCACGGTAGGCATCGTCGTCGGAGAACGTGCTGCCGTGGTGTGCCCAGGTGTTCCGCACTTCCCGCAGCTCGATCGCATACGACTTGCCCGCTTTACCCAGCGCCTCATCGAATGGGTACCACCCCTTGCGATAGCCGCCCGTGATGTTGGCCTCGGTGAGCATCCGGAATTGAACCTGCGGGTCCAACGGCTCGTAGGTTTTGGTCGAGGGGACGCCGTTCTTGAGGTCCTTGCCCTGGACGAGTTTCGTCCATTCCGCTCCCAGCGATGGATTCCCTTGGCCGACAATCGATGCAATGAAGTCATCAAGGGCTGGTGCCATCGCGACGAACATTCTGTCGATGCGTTCACGGTTGCTGAGTGCCATGTCAGTCGGCGTCTTCCTCGAAATCGAATGAGGTCTGGGACGTAGTTGTGTTCGTTTCAGAACGCGCAGCGCCAAGTATTTCAGGCCAGCTGGTAACCAGGTTGTTGAAACTCAACGCGTCCTTGGTCCACCCATTGCCCTCGGCGATACGGAAAAGCAGATGCGCAAGCTCCTTGACGAGGTCGGCCTCGATTGCACGGTCCTCACGGCTCAGAGCCGACCGCAGGAACTCGCCGGCGGCCGCGATGCCATCCTGCTGAAGGATTTGGATCAGGTGATGCAGGCCTTCCCAGCTGCTCGTGTGCCGATCGGCGACGACGTCGTACTCCACGTCGAGGTCTGCCGGCTTGATCAACGCGACGTTCCCTGCGCGCGACATCAGGATCCCGTCACGATCCATGGCGTCGACACTTGTGTTGCGAGCACGCGCGAGGTTGTCGGCATCGCCGAATTTTCCTGTGCTGTAGCCATGTTGACGGTACCAGGCGATCGCGAAGCGAGATGTCGAGTCGAAGTCGCCCTCCTGCTCGTTGAGTACCAGGTCGAGGATTTCGTTGATTCGGGCAAGTGCCGAACGCACCGTCATAGTTGTGCCGTCTGGCTCAAGCACAGCAGCGAATCGACTGAACACGCCCATTCCCGGGCCAATTGCTGCCTGCGGAAGGTCGACGGGTGCGATCTGTCCCTGTTCGAGCTTGCGAAGCGCGTCAGGTAACTCCGACTCAAGGACACCGATGAAACCCCGCCTGTCGGTTGTGCCTGCATCTGCATCCCGCGGGCGGAGAGACAAAACGATAGAAGAAGCTAGTGCATTGGTACCGCTGATATAGATCGGGGTGGTCCTTCACAAACGCCTCCGGAGGTGTCAGGAAGGGATCTGTAAGTGATTCCTTTTTGAGGTCCGTGTGTTGGCGCACGCGGGTTTCCTGACACGTCCCCGGAGGTGTTGTTATGTCTGTGCATCTTGCCCCAGTCACGTTGTCCACGATCGTCGTTGCCGTCGATGTCGGCAAGACCTCGGCGGTGCTCTCGGCGACCGATAGCGCCCGTCATCGTGTGTTC